>NZ_JBHTVQ010000019.1:0-99926 GCF_042792855.1 Streptomyces sp. NPDC056600 | reverse complement strand
GGCCGGCTGGCAGACACGGTCCGCCACCCGTGGCCGCCTGCCCCCACCGGGCCGGGCCCCCGGGCCCCGGCGGCCCCCCCCCGACCGGAAGGAGGCCGACGGCTCAGGCGGCGGGCTGGCCGAACAGCTCGCGCAGCACGTCCTCCATGGTCACCAGCCCCGTGAGGCGGCCGTCGGAGCCGAGTACGGCGGCCAGGTGCGTGCGGCTGCCACGCAGCGCGGTGAGCACGTCGTCCAGCGGCGTGTTCTCCCGCACCCGGGCGATCGGCCGCATGTGCTGGACCCGGAACGGCAGGTCCCGCGGCATCGCGTCCAGGGCGTCCTTGACGTGGAGGTAGCCGATGATGCGGCGCTCGTCGTCGACGACCGGGAAGCGGGAGAACTTGGTCTCCGCGGACAGCTCCTCCAGCTGGACGGGGGTGACGCCCAGCGACACGTACCGCACCTTCTCCAGCGGCAGCAGGACCTCGCCCACCGGGCGCCGGCCGAGCTCCAGCGCGTCGTTCAGGCGCTCCCGGGCCCGGTCGTCGATCAGGCCGGCCTCCCCGGAGTCCTTGACCATCTGCGCCAGCTCGGCGTCCGAGAAGGAGGCCGTGACCTCGTCCTTCGGCTCCACCTTGAGCAGCTTCAGCAGGGCGTTGGCGAAGGCGTTGACGGTGAAGATCACCGGACGCAGCGCCCGGGAGACGGCGACCAGCGGCGGCCCGAGCAGCAGCGCCGTGCGCACCGGCTCGGCCAGCGCGACGTTCTTCGGCACCATCTCGCCGAGCAGCATGTGCAGGTACGTCGCCGCGGTCAGCGCGATCACGAAGGAGACCGCGTGGCCCGCTCCGGCCGGCACGCCCACCGCGTGGAACACCGGCTCCAGCAGGTGCGCGATGGCGGGCTCGGCGACCACGCCGAGGACCAGGGTGGACAGCGTGATGCCCAGCTGGGCCGCGGCCATCAGGGCGGAGACGTGCTCCAGGCCCCAGATGACCCGCACGGCGCGGCGGTCGCCCTCCTCGGCGTGCGGCTCGATCTGGCTGCGCCGGACCGAGATCATGGCGAACTCGGCGCCGACGAAGAAGGCGTTCAGGACCAGGGTCGCCAGACCGATCAGCAGTTGTACGGCGGTCATCGGGTCGCTCCCTGTCCCTTCCCGGCGTTCCTGCCGGACTCGGTGTCCGCGTCGGCGCCCTCGGAGCCGGCGTCGGCCGGCGGGGCGGTCAGCAGCACGCGGGCCGCCCGGTGGCCGGAGGCGTCCAGCACCTCGGCCCGCCAGCCCTCGATCTCCACGACGTCCCCGACGGCCGGTATCCGGCCCAGGGCGGTGGCGACCAGTCCGGCCAGCGTCTCGTAGGGGCCGTCCGGGGCGCGCAGCCCGATCCGGGCCAGCTGGTCGGTACGGGCGGCGCCGTCGGCGTCGTAGACCGCGCGGCCGTCGGCGTCCGTCCCGGCGGGCGCCAGGTCGGGCGTCTCGAACGGGTCGTGCTCGTCGTGGACCTCGCCCACGACCTCCTCGACGATGTCCTCCAGCGTCACCACACCGGCGGTGCCGCCGTACTCGTCGATCACCACGGCCATGGTGCGCCCGCCGGACAGCCGGTCGAGCAGCCGCTCCACGGTCAGGGACTCGGGCACCAGCAGCGGCTCGCGCAGCAGCTCCGAGACGTGCACCCGGGACCGCTGCTCGGCGGGCAGCGCGATGACGTCCTTGATGTGCACGGTGCCCACCACCCGGTCCAGGTTGCCCCGGTACACCGGGAAGCGGGACAGTCCGGTGGCGCGCGTCGCGTTGGCGACGTCCTCGCAGGTCGCCTGGGTCTCCAGGGCGACCACCTGGACGCGCGGGGTCATCACGTTCTCCGCGGTCAGCTCCGCCAGGTTCAGCGTGCGGACGAACAGCTCCGCGGTGTCCGCCTCCAGGGCGCCCTGCTTCGCGGAGTGGCGCGCCAGGGCGGCCAGCTCCTGCGGGCCGCGCGCGGAGGCCAGCTCCTCGGCGGGTTCGAGGCCCATCCGGCGCACCACCCGGTTGGCGGTGTTGTTCAGGTGGGTGATGAACGGGCCGAAGACCGAGCTGAACACCCGCTGCGGCGTCGCCACCTTGCGGGCCACGCCCATCGGGGAGGAGATCGCCCAGTTCTTCGGGACCAGCTCGCCGACGACCATCAGGAAGACCGTCGACAGGGCGGTTCCGAGCACCAGCGCCACCGAGCGCGAGGCGCTCTCGGACAGGCCCAGCGCGCCGAGCGGCCCCGAGATGAGGGCGGCGATCGACGGCTCGGCGAGCATGCCGACCACCAGGTTGGTGACCGTGATGCCGAGCTGCGCGCCGGAGAGCTGGAAGGTCAGGTTGCGCACGGCCTTCAGGGCGCTCGCCGCGCCCCGGTCGCCCTTCTCGGCGGCGCGCTCCAGCTCGGCGCGCTCGACCGTGGTCAGGGAGAACTCCGCCGCGACGAAGGCTCCGCAGGCCAGCGAGAGCAGGACCGCGAGGAGCAGGAGGAGGACCTCGGTCATGGGGTCGCCCCCCTGTGGTCGCCGGGGAGGGGGGATCGTGCGGAAAAGGCGCAGCCGGAGCTGCTACTGGGAGGCTCGCCCATGGGCGGACGCTCACGCACCTTTCGGGAGAATGTCAGGATCACCGTGATCGGTGGCACCCCCAGGGTAAAGGACGGGCAAAGCGGCCCGCGGGTGAGGGCCTCGACCCGGAGACGAGTACCCCTGGGGCGCCGTCGCATGATGTGCCGGGCGACGGAAAAACCGCCCCGGCGCCGACGGCGGGGCCGACGGGCCGGAGCGGCGTGCGTCCGGAAGGCGGGAGGTCAGCGCACCCGCCCGTACCAGACGCTCCTGGTCCAGATCTTCTGCAGACGCACCACGTCCCCGGTCTTGGGCGCGTGCCACAGCTTGCCCGAGCCGGCGTAGATGCCCACGTGGTAGACGTACGAACCCGAGTGGAAGAAGACCAGGTCCCCCGGTTTGCGCCTGGACGCCGAGACGTGGGTGGACCGGTTGTACTGCTGCGCCGCGGTGCGGGGCAGGGTCTTGCCGGCCTTCTTGAACGAGTACAGCGTCAGCCCCGAGCAGTCGAACGAGTAGGGCCCGGTGGCGCCGTACCGGTAGGGGGCTCCCTTCTTGGAGGCCGCCACCTTCAGGGCCTTGGAGCCCAGGGTGGCCGCCTGCGCCTCGGCCGCCAGGCCGGGAGCGGCGACGCCGCCTCCGAACGCGGCGAAGGTCAGGACCGAGGCGGTTCCGGCCCGGGTCAGCAGGGACGGGACTCGATTGGGCACGGTCATGCACAACCCTTCGACAGCCGCCTGTGAAGGATGACCTGTCGGATTCGGGCCGCGAAGTAGCCCGGCCGCCCGAAGGCGGCTTCACCCCAAGGACCGCGCGGAACGAGTTCCGGCGGCCCGTCGTGCTCGGGTCCTCCACTCCTGCCGATCCACTCCTGTCGACCCGTCGCCCGGCCGGCGGCAGGATTCGGCGTCCGCCCGGGCCGCCCCGCCGCGGTGGCGGGGGCTTGTCGTCGGGAGGATCTTCACGCACTCGCGGCCCGGGATCATCCCTGGAGGGCGTGTTGTGGACTTCGTCACCATTGGGCTGTTCGGGTGGACAAAGTGGCCTGTATCCCTCGGTAACCATTTCTTACGAGGCTCTCACCAGCGGCACTACGGCCGGCCGGCGCCGGCGTCCAGGCGCGCGGGGCAAATCGCGGGGTCCGTCGGAAGGACCAGCGTCTACGCCGAACGACGGTACTTCGTCTGGTGCGTTTGAGAGGCGGCGCGCCGGGGTGGCGGCGGGGCCACGACCGGGGGCACGCGGTGTACGCGCCGCCGCGCGGCGGCCGCGCGCCGCGCCCCTCCCGGCGCCGGCGCCGTTAACGCCGTCGAAACGCACCGCCGCTAGCCTCCGGGCACGCCAACGGGCCACTGCCGAGGGGGACTCCGTGCGACTGACTCCGCACGAACAGGAAAGGCTGCTCATCCATGTGGCGGCCGACGTCGCCGAGCGGCGCAGGGCCCGCGGGCTGCGGCTCAACCACCCGGAGGCGGTCGCGCTCATCGCCTCCCACGTGCTGGAAGGCGCCCGCGACGGCCGCACCGTCGCCGAACTGATGAGCTCCGGCCGCACCGTGCTCACCCGGGACGACGTCATGGACGGCGTCCCCGAGATGATCCCCGACGTCCAGGTCGAGGCGACCTTCCCGGACGGCACCAAGCTGGTCACCGTCCACGACCCGATCGTCTGACGAAGAGGGGCCGCCGTGATACCCGGAGAGTTCGTCCTCGAGGAATCGCCCGTGATCCTCAACGAAGGCCGCGAGGTCACCCGCACCACCGTGCTGAACGTGGCCGACCGCCCCGTGCAGGTCGGCTCGCACTACCACTTCGCCGAGGCCAACCCCGGCCTGGACTTCGACCGCGCGGCCGCGCGGGGCCGCCGCCTGAACGTGGCCGCCGGAACCGCCGTGCGGTTCGAACCGGGCATCCCCGTCGAGGTCGAGCTCGTGCCGCTGGCCGGACACCGCGTGGTGCCGGGCCTGCGCGGGGAGACCGGGGGCCCGCTCGATGCCTGAGACGCCTCCCGGCCGGCGGATGTCGCGCGCCGCGTACGCCGACCTGTTCGGCCCCACCACCGGCGACCGGATCCGGCTCGCCGACACCGACCTGCTGGTGGAGATCGAGGAGGACCGCTGCGGCGGCCCCGGCCGCGCCGGGGACGAGGCGGTCTTCGGCGGCGGGAAGGTGATCCGCGAGTCCATGGGCCAGTCCCGGACCACCCGCGCCGAGGGCGCCCCCGACACCGTGATCACCGGCGCGGTGGTCCTCGACCACTGGGGCGTCGTCAAGGCGGACGTCGGCATCAGGGACGGCCGGATCACCGCCCTCGGCAAGGCCGGCAACCCGGACACCATGGACGGCGTCCACCCCGACCTGGTGATCGGCCCCGAGACGGAGATCGTCGCCGGCAACGGCCGGATCCTCACCGCCGGAGCCGTCGACGCGCACGTCCACTTCATCTGCCCGCAGATCGCCGACGAGGCCCTCGCCTCCGGCGTCACCACCCTCGTCGGCGGCGGCACCGGGCCCGCCGAGGGCTCCAAGGCCACCACCGTCACCCCCGGACCGTGGCACCTGGCCCGGATGCTGGAGGCGATGGAGGCGTACCCGCTCAACATCGGCCTGCTCGGCAAGGGGAACACCGTCTCCCAGGAGGCGCTGCTCTCCCAGATCCGCGGCGGCGCCGTCGGCCTCAAGCTGCACGAGGACTGGGGATCGACCCCCGCCGCGATCGACGCGGCGCTCACCGCCGCGGACCGCACCGGCGTACAGGTCGCCCTCCACACCGACACCCTCAACGAGGCCGGCTTCGTCGGCGACACCCTCGCCGCGATCGCCGGACGCGGCATCCACGCCTACCACGCGGAGGGCGCGGGAGGCGGCCACGCCCCGGACATCATGACCGTGGTCTCGCACCCCAACGTGCTGCCCAGCTCCACCAATCCGACCCGGCCGTTCACCGTCAACACCACCGAGGAACACCTCGACATGCTGATGGTCTGCCACCACCTCAACCCGGCCGTCCCCGAGGACCTCGCCTTCGCCGAGTCGCGGATCCGCCCCTCCACCATCGGCGCCGAGGACGTCCTGCACGACCTGGGCGCCATCTCGATCATCTCCTCCGACTCCCAGGCCATGGGCCGGGTCGGCGAGGTGGTCCTGCGGACCTGGCAGACCGCCCACGTCATGAAGAAGCGGCGCGGCGCGCTGCCCGGCGACGGCCGGGCCGACAACCTGCGCGCCCGTCGCTACGTCGCCAAGTACACGATCAACCCGGCCGTCGCCCAGGGCATGGCGGCCGAGATCGGCTCGGTGGAGCCCGGCAAACTCGCCGACCTCGTGCTGTGGGAACCGGCGTTCTTCGGTGTCAAGCCCCATCTGGTCCTCAAGGGCGGCCAGATCGCCTACGCGCAGATGGGCGACGCCAACGCCTCCATCCCCACGCCCCAACCGGTGCTGCCCCGCCCGATGTTCGGGGCTCTCGGGCGTGCCCCCGCCGCCAACTCGGTCAACTTCGTCGCCCCTGCGGCGATCGAGGACGGACTGCCGGAACGGCTCGGCCTGGGCAAGCGGTGGGCGGTGATCGACTCCACGCGGCAGGTCACCAAGGCCGACATGCGGGTCAACGACGCCCTGCCGGACGTGCGGATCGACCCCGACAGCTTCGCCGTGCACATCGACGGACAGCTGGTCGAGGCGACGCCCGCCGTCGAACTGCCCATGGCCCAGCGGTACTTCCTCTTCTGAGCACGGGCCCGCCGATGAACCGCGCCGCACTGCTCCTGCTGGCCGACGGACGCTTCCCCGCCGGAGGCCACGCGCACTCCGGCGGCGCGGAGGCCGCCGTCCGCGCGGGCCGGATCACCGACGCCGCCTCGCTGGAGGCCTTCTGCCGGGGCCGGCTGCACACCGCCGGCCTGGTGGCCGCCTCCCTCGCCGCGGCGGCGGCGCTCGGCGTGGAGCCGGCGGAGCTGGACGAGGCCGCCGACGCGCGCACCCCGTCGCCCGCCCTGCGCGACACCGCCCGCCGGCTCGGGCGGCAGCTGCTGCGGGCCGGCCGGGCGACCTGGCCGAGCCCCGGACTGGACGCCCTCGCACGAGAGTTTCCCCGGGGCGCGCACCAGCCGGTGGTGCTCGGCGCCGTCGCCCGCGCGGCCGGGCTCGGGCCGCGCGACGCCGCGTACTGCGCCGCCTACGAGAGCGTGGGCGGACCCGCCACCGCGACGGTCCGGCTGCTGAGCCTGGACCCGTTCGACGCCACCGGGGTGCTCGCCCGGCTCGCCCCCGAGACCGACCGGGTCGCCGGCCACGCGGTGCGGGCGGCCCGCGAGGCGCTCACCGACGGGGCGGACGCGCTGCCCGCCGCCTCGGCGCCGCTGCTCGAACTCTCGGCCGAGGCCCACGCCGCCCGGGGAGGCCGCCTGTTCGCCTCCTGACGCCACGCCATGCCACGCCACGCAACGCCACGTCCGCCGTCCTTTCTCCTCGCCGTCCCGTCCTCGAAGGAGCCCCGCCCATGCACCTGCACCGCCACCACGACGGCCTCGGGGGATCCGGCGCCGCCGCCCACCGCCCCGACGGGACGCGCCGCGCGCTGAGACTCGGGCTCGGCGGTCCGGTCGGCTCGGGGAAGACCGCGACGGTGGCCGCGCTCTGCCGGGAGCTGCGGGGAGAGCTGTCGCTGGCCGTCGTCACCAACGACATCTACACCCGCGAGGACGCCGAGTTCCTGCTGCGCGAGGCGGTGCTCCCGCCCGAGCGGATCACCGCCGTCGAGACCGGGGCCTGCCCGCACACGGCGATCCGCGACGACATCTCCGCCAACCTGGAGGCGGTGGAGGAACTGGAGGAGCACAACGGGCCGCTCGACCTGATCCTGGTCGAGTCCGGCGGCGACAACCTGACCGCCACCTTCTCCCGGGGCCTGGTGGACGCCCAGATCTTCGTGATCGACGTGGCGGGCGGCGACGACATCCCGCGCAAGGGCGGCCCCGGCGTCACCACCGCCGACCTGCTGGTCGTCAACAAGACCGACCTGGCGCCCCACGTCGGCGCCGACCTGTCGAGGATGGCCGCCGACGCCAAGGCGCAGCGCGCCGAACTGCCGGTCGTGTTCCAGTCGTTGCGCGGCGAGGCCGGGGTCGCGGACGTTGCCGCCTGGGTCCGGGAGCGGCTGGCCGCGTGGCGGGCCTGACCACGGACCCCGGTCGCGGCGCCGCCGGGGTGCGGGCGCACGCGCGGATCGCGGCGCGGCCCGACGGCCGCGGCGGCACCGCCCTGCCGGTGCTCGCCGGGGACGGGCCCCTCGCCCTGCGGCGGACCCGGGGCACGGGGGACGAGGCGCGGGTGACCGTGGTCGGCGCGATGAGCGGACCGCTGGGCGGCGACCGGTTCCTGCTCGAGGCGGAGGTCGCCGAAGGGGCCCGGCTGCGGGTCGGTTCGGCCGCCGCCACGCTCGCGCTGCCCGGCCAGGGCGAGGACCGCGCCCGGTACGAGACCCGGCTGCGGGTCGGCGCGGGCGGCTCGCTGCGCTGGGAGCCCGAGCCCCTGATCGCGGTGCGCGGCAGCGACCTGCGGGTCCTCACCCGGGCCGAGGTCGCGACGGGCGGCCGGCTGGTGTTCCGGGAGGAACTGGTGCTCGGCCGGCACGCCGAGCCGCCCGGCACGCTCGCCTCGCGGCTGACCCTGCGGGTGGGCGGGCGGCTCCTGCTCGACCAGGACCTGACCTGCGGCCCCGGCGCCCCCGGCGGCTGGGACGGGCCCGCGGTGCTGGGCGGCCACCGCGCGGTCGGCCAGGTGCTCCTGGTCGCGCCGGGGTTCGCCTCCCGCCCCCCGGAGCCCCGCCTCTTCGGCGAAACCGCCGCCCTGGTCCCGCTCCCCGGCCCCGCCGCCCTGATCACCGCCGTCGCACCCGACGCCCTCACCCTGCGCCGCCTCCTGCACGAGGCCACCGACGAGACGCTCGGCGCGGCGAACGGCGACGACCGCGCGGCGGCCACCGGCGGGTGGCCGCCGTGACGGCGAGGGCGCGGTGAGCTCGCTCGCTCCTCGGTGACCCGTGCGGCGGGCACACCGCGGGTGACGGGCGCCGGACGCGTGCCGTCCGCTCCCGTAGGGCGGTCACACAAGCTGCCCTCCCGTGGGGCGGTCAGACAAGCTGCCAGGCACGACCGCGTCAGCGGCGTCGTCGCCCCGGCGTCACGCCGGGGCGGTCAGCACCCTCTCCAGGGCCGCGAGGGCGCCGCGCAACTGGTCCTCGGTGACCGTGAGCGGGGGAGCGACGCGGATGGTGGAGCCGTGGGTGTCCTTCACCAGGACGCCCTCGGCCAGCAGCCGCTCCCCGATCTCCCGACCCGTGCCCAGCGCGGGGTCCACGTCGATCCCCGCCCACAGCCCGCGCGTCCGGAAGGCGCGGACCCCGCGGCCCACCAGCGGCGCCAGGCCGTCCCGCAGCACGATGCCCAGCTCGGCCGCCCGACGCTGGTACTCGCCGGTCTCCAGCAGCCCCACCACCGCGGAGCCGACCGCCGCCGCCAGCGGGTTGCCGCCGAACGTCGAGCCGTGGGTGCCCGGGCCCAGCACGCCCAGCACCTCGCGCCGGCCCACCACCGCGGACACCGGCACGATGCCGCCGCCCAGCGCCTTGCCCAGCAGCACCAGGTCCGGCCTGACCTCCTCCAGATCCACGGCCAGCGTGGAGCCCGTCCGTCCCAGCCCCGACTGGATCTCGTCGGCGACGAACAGGCACCCCGCCCGCCGGGTGATCTCCCGGACCCCCGTCAGGTAGCCGTCGTCCGGCACGATCACCCCCGCCTCGCCCTGCACCGGCTCCAGCAGCACCGCCGCCGTCGACTCGTCCACGGCCTCCTCCAGCGCCGCCAGGTCGTTGTACGGGACGATCCGGAAGCCCGGCGTGAACGGGCCGAATCCGGCCCGGGCCGACTCGTCGGTGGAGAAGCCCACGATCGTGGTCGTCCGGCCGTGGAAGTTGTCGGCGGCGACCACGATCGTCGCCCGGTCCTCGGGGACGCCCTTGACCTCGTAGGCCCACTTGCGCGCCACCTTCACCGCACTCTCCACCGCCTCGGCGCCGGTGTTCATGGGCAGCACCATCTCCTGCCCGGTCAGCGCCGCCAGCCGCTCCGCGAAACCAGCGAGCTGGTCGTTGTGGAACGCCCGCGAGGTCAGCGTGAGACGGTCCAGCTGCCGGTGGGCCGCCTCCACCAGCACCGGATGGCGGTGGCCGAAGTTGAGCGCCGAGTAACCGGCGAGCAGGTCGAGGTAGCGGCGGCCCTCCACGTCCTCCACCCAGGCGCCCTCCGCCCGGGCCACCACCACCGGCAGCGGATGGTAGTTGGGCGCGAGGACGGCCTCCTCGGCACGAATCAGTCCGGCGGAGTCCCGCCTGCCGCCTGCCGCGGAGCCGGGGCCGGTACCGGAGCCGAGGGCGCCGGGGGAGTCGATCCCGCGGCCGTCGGGGTCGCCGGGGCCGCCGGGGCGACCTGAGGGAACGGTGGGCGCGGTCATGATCGGACCTCCAGGGTGCAGCACTTGATGCCTCCGCCGGCCTTGCGGAACTCCGACAGGTCGACGGGGACGGGGACGTAGCCGAGACGCGCCAGCTCTTCGCCCAGGGCGACGGCCCCGGGCGCGACGAACACATGACGTCCGTCGGAGACGGAGTTCAGACCGAAGGCCAGCGCGTCGCCCAGCGTGGCGATCACCGCGTGCGGGAACAGCCTCTCCAGCACCGCACGGCTCTCCGGCGCGAAGGCGTCCGGGTAGTACGCGACGTTCTCGTCGTCGAGGGCGAACAGCGCGGTGTCGAGGTGGTAGAAGAACGGGTTGACCAGCCGCAGCGCCACCACCGGCACGCCGAACAGCTCCTCGGCCTCACGGTGCGCCTCCGGTGTGGTGCGGAACCCGGTGCCCGCCAGCACGCGGCCGGCCACCGGCACCAGGTCGCCCTCGCCCTCGCACACCGACCGGGCCCGCCGCACCGGGACGCCTGCGTCCTTGAGCCACAGCTCGTAGTGGTCCGCCTCGCCCCGCCGCTGGGGCGCGTGGAACACCGACCCCAGCGCCCGCCCGCCGAGCACGAGGGCCGCGTTGGCGGCGAACACCATGTCGGGCAGACCCGGCGCCGGCGGCAGCGTCTCCACCACATGGCCGTGCGCCCGGAAGGAGGCCACCAGCGACTCCCACTGCCGGTGCGCGCGGCGGACGTCGACCTCCTCGTCCGGATGCATCCAGGGATTGATCGCGTAGGACACGTCGAAGTGTCGGGGCTCGCACATCAGGAAGCGCCGGGGGCGCGACTGTCGTCTCACGGCCATGCCCCCACGTTAGGAAGAGGGCAAAGCGCCGACAAGCGACCAAGCGGGGTGTTCCGGCGCGGATCGCACCTCCCCGCCCCCGGGAGCGTTCCGGCATGCCGGGCAACCATGTCCAAATGTGCGAACAGCTCCTACACTCCACCTTCATGCTGCGCGCCCTCGCCGTCGACGACGAACGCCCCTCCCTGGGCGAACTGCTCTACCTGCTCGACTCCGACCCGCGGATCGGCAAGGTCGAGGGCGCCGGCGACGCGACCGAGGCGCTGCGCCGCATCACCCGCGCCCTGGAGTCGGGACCCGACGGCCCCGAGGCCATCGACGTGGTCTTCCTCGACATCCAGATGCCCGGCCTCGACGGCCTCGAGCTCGCCCGCCTGCTCACCGGCTTCGCCAGTCCGCCGCTGGTCGTCTTCGTCACCGCGCACGAGGACTTCGCCGTGCGGGCCTTCGACCTCAAGGCGGTCGACTACGTCCTCAAGCCGGTCCGCCGCGAACGCCTCGCCGAGGCGGTCCGCCGGGCCCACGAGCTGCGCGCCGCCCGCATACCCGTGCACGAACCCGAACCGGACTCCATCGCCGTCGACCTCGGCGGGGTGCGGCGGCTGGTCCAGGTCGAGGACATCACCCACGTCGAGGCCCAGGGCGACTACGCCCGGCTGCACACCTCCTGCGGCAGCCACCTGGTCCGCGTCCCGCTCTCCACCCTCGAGGAGCGCTGGCAGCCCCACGGCTTCGTGCGCATACACCGCCGCCACCTGGTCGCCCTGCGCCACATCGACGAGCTCCGCCTCGCCGCCGGCACCGTCAGCGTGCTGGTGGGGGACGTGGAACTCCAGGTCAGCCGCCGTCACGCGCGCGAACTGCGCGAACTGCTGATGCGCCGCGGCGCCGCATAGGAAGCCGGCCCGCACCATGCCCCACGACCCCGGCCAGGCCCCCGAGCGCCCCGCCCCCGCCCCCGGCCGTCCTGCCCCCGCAGCCCCCACCCGAGTGACGGTCACCGGACCGCCGCGCCGGCACCGCGGCCCCGCCCACCGGACCGCCTACCGCCCCCGCACCGAGATCCACGAGCAGACCACCCTCGGTCACACCTACGTCCGCTCGCTGATGCGCACCCAGCTGCGCTCCGCGCTGACCGTCTTCGCCGTGCTCGTCGCCCTCGTCCTGCCGCTGCCGCTGGTCTTCGCGGCCGTGCCGCACGGCCGCGCCCTGGAATGGGCGGTCCTCGGCTTCTGCCTCTACGTGCCACTGGTGCTGCTCGCCCGGTGGCAGGTGCGCCGCGCCGAACGCCACGAGCGGGACTTCGTGCGGCTCGTCGAGGACCAGGACCGCTGACGGAGAACCCGTGATGCCCCGATGAACGAAAGCTACGCGGTGGCCGCCGTCGCCCTGGTGGTGGTCGCCACCGCCCTGGTCGGCGCCTTCGGCCTGCGGGTCTCGCGCACCACCTCCGACTTCTACGTCGCCTCCCGCACCGTGGGCCCGCGCCTCAACGCGGCCGCCATCAGCGGCGAGTACCTGTCCGCCGCCTCCTTCCTGGGCATCGCCGGACTCGTCCTCGTCCAGGGGCCCGACATGCTCTGGTACCCCGTCGGCTACACGGCCGGGTACCTCCTGCTGCTGCTCTTCGTCGCCGCCCCGCTGCGCCGCTCGGGCGCCTACACCCTCCCCGACTTCGCCGAGGCCCGGCTGGGCTCGCCCGCGGTGCGCAAGCTGGCCAGCGGCTTCGTCGTCGGGATCGGCTGGCTCTACCTGATGCCGCAGCTCCAGGGCGCCGGGCTCACCCTGAAGGTCCTCACCGGCGCGCCCGGGCAACTGGGCTCGGTGATCGTCGCCGTGGTGGTGGTCGCCAACGTGGCGGCCGGCGGGATGCGCTCCATCACCTTCGTCCAGGCCTTCCAGTACTGGCTGAAGCTGACCGCCCTGCTCGTCCCGGTGCTCTTCCTGGTGCTCGCCTGGCAGGGCGACGGCGCGCCGACCCGGGCGTTCGACGAACCCGCCGCCTTCCGCGAGCACCGCACCGTGCGCGTCCAGGACACCGTCGACATCCGGCTCGCCGAGCCGCTCACCGTCACCGTCCACGGCCGCGTCGACGGCCGCCCCCACGACGGCGAACGGGTCGCCCTGCCCGCCGGCCCGCACACCGTCGAGGCCGGCGCCCGGCTCGGCTTCCCCGCCGGGGCCCCGGTGCCGGTCGCCCAAGGAGCCGGGGCCGGCGGCGACGCCGCCCTCGCCGACAGCGGCGGCCCCGCCGGACAGGAACGCCCGCTGTACGCCACCTACGGGCTGATCATCGCCACCTTCCTGGGCACCATGGGCCTGCCGCACGTCGTGGTCCGCTTCTACACCAGCCCCAACGGGGTGGCGGCCCGCCGCACCACCGTCGCCGTGCTCGGCCTGATCGGCGCCTTCTACCTGCTGCCCCCGGTCTACGGGGCGCTCGCCCGGATGTACGCCCCCGAGCTCGTCCTCACCGGCAGCACCGACGCAGCCGTGCTCCTGCTGCCGGACCGCATGATCGGCGGCGTCGGCGGCGACCTGCTCGGCGCGCTGATCGCCGGCGGGGCGTTCGCCGCGTTCCTGTCCACCGCCTCCGGGCTCACCGTCGCGCTCGCCGGGGTCATCGCCCAGGACGCGCTGCCCTCCCGCGGCATCCGCCACTTCCGGATGGGCGCGGTGACCGCCATCGCGGTGCCCCTCGCGGCGAGCGTGCTGGCCGGGCGGCTGCCGATCGCCGACGCGGTCGGCCTCGCCTTCGCGGTCTCCGCGTCCTCCTTCTGCCCGCTGCTGATCCTCGGCATCTGGTGGCACCGGCTCACCCCGCCCGGCGCCGCCGCCGGAATGGTGGTCGGGGGAGGCTCCGCGCTCGCCGCCGTCTCCGTCACCCTGATCGGCCACCATCCGACGGCCGGCGTCCCCAACGCCCTGCTCGCCTGGCCCGCCCTGTGGACGGTCCCGCTGGCCTTCCTGACCATGATCGCCGTCTCGCTCGCCACCCCCGGCCGGATACCGCCGGGCACCGGCGCCGTCCTCGCCCGCTTCCACCTGCCCGAGGAGATCGGCGGCGGACCCGCCCGTAAGGAGAACGCGGTATGAGCGCCCTCGGCGGCTTCCTCGCCGGCGTCTGCGTGGCCCTGCTGCCGCTGACCGCCGCCGGCTTCTGGCTGGGCCGCCGCACCGCCCGGCGCGCCGGCCGCTCGGCCTCACTGGCCGGCCTCGGCACCCCCGTCGAACACGCCACCTTCGAGACCCTGCACACCGCCTCGCTGGCCGCCCCGCCGCTGCGCGCCGGCCTCACCGAGGAGACCGCCCGCCGCGCCGCCCGCCGGCTGCGCTCGCTGCTGGGCACCGACGCGCTCTGCCTCACCGACCTCGACCGGGTCCTGGTCTGGGACGGCGTCGGCGCCCACCACCGCGCCGAGATCATGGAACGCCTCGCCGGCCCCCTGGAGAGCGGCCGCGGCGAGGCGTTCCGGCTCGGCTGCGCCACCCCCGACTGCCCGCTGCGCTGGGCGGTCGTCGCCCCGCTCACCGTCGACGACCGGGTGCACGGGGCACTGGTCGCCTGCGCGCCCAGGGAGTCCGCGGTACTGGTGCGGGCCGCAGGCGAGGTCGCCCGCTGGGTCTCCGTCCAGCTGGAGCTCGCCGACCTCGACCGGTCGCGCACCCGGCTGATCGAGGCGGAGATCAGGGCGCTGCGGGCCCAGATCTCCCCGCACTTCATCTTCAACTCGCTCGCCGTGATCGCCTCCTTCGTCCGCACCGACCCGGAGCGGGCCAGGGAGCTGCTGCTGGAGTTCGCGGACTTCACCCGCTACTCGTTCCGGCGGCACGGCGACTTCACCACCCTCGCCGACGAGCTGCACGCCATCGACCACTACCTGGCACTGGTCCGCGCCCGCTTCGGCGACCGGCTGGCGGTGACCCTGCAGATCGCGCCCGAGGTGCTGCCGGTGACACTGCCGTTCCTGTGCCTGCAGCCGCTGGTGGAGAACGCCGTCAAGCACGGCCTCGAGGGCCGCGGCGACCGGTGCGGGATCGGCATCACGGCCCGGGACGAGGGCGCGGAGGCCGTCGTGGTGATCGAGGACGACGGCGTCGGCATGGACCCCGAGCTGCTGCGGCGGATCCTCGCCGGGGACGCCGGCCCCACCGGGGGCATCGGCCTGTCCAACGTGGACGACCGGCTCCGGCAGGTCTACGGCGACGAGTACGGGCTGGTCATCGAGACGGCCGAGGGCGCCGGCATGAAGGTCACCGTGCGGCTGCCGAAGTACCGGCCGGGCGTCCACCCGGCCGGTCCGGGAACCGGTGGCCTCCTGCGAGGGTGAGAAGGGGGGCCCGCGGGGCACCATGGGGGTAGCGGACCTGAGGAGGTCGCGATGCCCTCGATGCACGGCTCCGGCATACCCGGAAGCGCCAAGACCATGGGAGCGCTCACGATGGGCGGTCTCGTCGTGGTGACGGCCTATTCGGTGGCCCTCGGCAGCAACGGCTGGCTGTGGTTCGGCTGGGTGGTGCTCGGGGCCCTGTTCCTGGCCCTGCTGGCGACACGCGACACCTGACCGGCAGGGTGTTCGGCGGGTCCCGAGCTCCTCGGCCGCTCTCAGCCCTGGCGGGCCGAGCCCGCCCGCAGGGAGGCCAGGTAGGCGTTGTACGCCTCGAGCTCCGCGTCGCCGTCGCGGTCGGCGGCGCGGTCCTTGCGGCGGGCCTGCCGCTGCTCGGAGCCGTACCACTGGAAGAGCAGCGCGATCAGCACCAGCACGGACGGGATCTCGCTGAACGCCCAGGCGATGCCGCCCGCCGCGTTCAGGTCCTCCATCGGGTCGATGCCCAGCGAGGCCGGCGGGTGGGCGAACGCGCCGATCATCGGCGTGGACGCCATCATCAGCGCGATGCCGAAGAAGGCGTGGAAGGGCATGCCGGCGAAGAGCTCCAGCATCCGCATCAGGTACCCGGGACGGTGCGGACCCGGGTCGACGCCCATGATCGGCCAGAAGAACACCACGCCCACCGCGAAGAAGTGCACCATCATCGCGATGTGCCCCAGGTAGGAGCCCATCAGCGTGTCCACCAGCGGCGTGAAGTACAGCGCGTAGAGGCTGGCGATGAACATCGGGATGGTGAACAGCGGATGCGTGACCACCCGCATGTACCGGCTGTGCAGCAGCTTCAGCAGCAGCTCACGCGGGCCCAGCGCGCCGCGCGCCGCCACCGGCAGGGCGCGCAGCGCCAGGGTCACCGGGGCGCCCAGCAGGATCATGATCGGGGAGAGCATGCTCAGCACCATGTGCTGCACCATGTGCACGCTGAACATGACCATGCCGTAGTCGTTGAGCCCGGTGCACATCACCAGCACCACGCTCAGCACGCCGGCGACGAACGACACCGTCCGGCCGACCGGCCACCGGTCGCCACGGCGCGTCATCCGGACCACGCCCCAGCCGTAGAGCAGCAGCCCGAGCAGGCAGGCGACGAGGAAGAAGGCGTCCGGCGACCAGGCGAGCCCCCGGCCGAGCGTGAACGGGGGCAGATCCATGGCGCCGTGACCGCTGTGGTCCATCCGCCGGCTCCTGTTTCGTGGGGGTTGTGCAAATCTGTCCGCACCAGACTAGAACCGCCCCCGGCCGTGCCGGCGGCCGGGGGCGGTTCACCTGCGAGTCACCGAGGGGTCGCAGGTGTGCGGGGGTGACCCAGGTCACCGGGTGCGGGTCACAGAACGGTGGGAGCCTCGGCGTAGCGCTCCTCCGGCACCGTCTTGAGCGAGGCGACGGCCTCGGCCAGCGGGACGGTGACGATGTCGGTGCCGCGCAGCGCGGTCATCCGGCCGAACTCGCCGCGGTGCACGGCCTCCACCGCGTGCCAGCCGAAGCGGGTCGCGAGGACCCGGTCGTAGGCGGTCGGGGTGCCGCCGCGCTGCACGTGGCCGAGGATGACCGGGCGGGCCTCCTTGCCGAGGCGGTGCTCCAGCTCCACCGCCAGCAGGTTGGCGATGCCGGCGAACCGCTCGTGGCCGAAGACGTCCTTGGTGCCCTCCGCGAAGTCCATGGTGCCCGGGGCGGGCTTGGCGCCCTCGGCCACCACGACTATCGCGAACCGCTTGCCGGCCTCGAAGCGCGCGCCGACCCGCTCGGTCAGCTCCTTGATGTCGAAGGGCCGCTCGGGCACCACGATCGCGTGGGCGCCGGCCGCCATGCCGGAGTGCAGGGCGATCCAGCCGGTGTGGCGGCCCATCACCTCGACGATCAGGACCCGCTGGTGGGACTCGGCGGTGGTCTTCAGCCGGTCCAGCGCGTCGGTGGCCACGCCCACGGCGGTGTCGAAGCCGAAGGTGACGTCGGTGACCGCGATGTCGTTGTCGATGGTCTTCGGGACGCCCACGATGGGCAGACCGTTGTCGGACAGCAGGCGGGCGGCCTTCAGGGTGCCCTCGCCGCCGATCGGGATCACGGCGTCGAGGCCGAGGTCCCGCAGGTGGCCCTTGGCCCGCTCCACGCCGTCCCGGAGGTCCTCGGGGCGGACACGGGAGGAGCCGAGAATGGTGCCGCCGCGGGCCAGGATGCCGCTGACGTCGTCGAGGTCGAGCTTGACGTGATCGCCGTCCAGCAGACCGCGCCAGCCGTCGAGGAAACCGATCACCTCGTCGCCGTGGGCGTCGACGGCGCGGTGGACGACGGAGCGGATGACGGCGTTGAGGCCGGGGCAGTCGCCGCCGGAGGTGAGCACACCAATGCGCATGGCGCGAAAAACCTTCTCGATGGGGGACGGCACCGGACCGCTTCGTCCGGCTTGATGCCGCCACCCTACCGGCGTAAAGGCCCCCGGCCGAACCCGGCGTCCGACAGCCGGACACCCCCGCTCACCTGTGCGGATGCCCCGTCAAACGGGCTCTTCGCAGGTGGGATCGGGGGTGTCCGGACAGGCTCTCGCGCAGCCGTCGTGGCGGTCCGTCAGGCCGGCTGGGTGGCCGCCGCGATGCGCTCCTGACGCAGCGCCTCGTACCAGCGGTCGTCGACCGGCGGGAGGGCGTTGACGTCGAGGGCCAGCTTCAGCAGGTGGTCCGCGATGTGCGGGTTGCGGGCCAGCACGGGACCGTGCATGTAGGTGCCGAAGACGGTCTCGTTGTACGCGCCCTCGGTGCCGTCGCCGGTCCCGTTGCCGTTGCCGATGCGGACCTGGGCCAACGGCTTGGCGCCCTGGCCGACATGGGTCACGCCCTGGTGGTTCTCGAAGCCGGTCAGCGGGGGCAGGCCCAGCCGCGGGTCGATGTCCGCGAGGACGTCGCCCACGCAGCGCACGCCCTCGCCGCGCACCGAGACCACGTCGAGCAGGCCCAGGCCCGGCTCGCGCTGGCCGAGGTCGTTGATGAACTCGTGGCCCAGGATCTGGTAGCCGGCGCAGACCGAGAAGACGATCGCGCCGTTGCCCACCGCGCGCTCCAGGCCGCCGTCGCGGCGCAGGCGCTCCGCGGCGAGGCGCTGCGGGCGGTCCTCGCCGCCGCCGATCAGGTAGATGTCGCCGGAGGTCGGCACCGGCTGGTCGCTGCGCACGTCGATCCGGGCCACGTCCAGACCGCGCTGGCGGGCCCGGCGCTCGACGACGAGGGCGTTGCCCTGGTCGCCGTAGGTGCTGAGCAGATCCGGGTAGATCCACACCAGCCGGAGTTGGCTGTCACTCATGAGTCGGTCCTCGAACTGTGAGTCGCTGATCAGTCGCTGGAGGTGATTCAGTTGCCGACGCGGCGGCGCAGATCCTGGAAGGCGGTGTAGTTGGCGATGACCTCGATCCGCCCGGGCGGAGCCAGGCGGACCGCCTCATCGAGGTTCTGGCACACCTGGAAGTTCTGGTTGGCGACCTCCAGGCGCACCGCCAGGTCCAGCTTGCGGTCGCCGAGCACGAAGATCGGGTGACCGTTGAGCCGGCTGTAGTCGACGTCCCACAGCCACGAGGTGTCGGTGCCGTCGGCGGAGCGGGCATTCACCGACAGGATGACCGGGGTCGGCGGCGGGTCGATCAGCGAGAACGTCTCCAGCCAGCCCGCCGGGTTCTTGGCGAGCAGCAGGCGCAGGTCGCGGCCCTGGAACTGGACGGTGTCGTACCGGCCGGCCACCGCCTGCACGTGCGACATGCGCTCCAGCGCCACGTGCGGGGGCACCCCGAAGACGGCGGCGACCGCGGCGGAGGAGGCGGCGTTGGCGCGGTTGGCGCGGCCCGGGAGCTGGAGGTGGATCGGCCAGGCGCTGCCGTGCGGGTCCAGCACCTGCTCGCCGGAGAGCGCCCAGCTCGGCGTCGGACGGCGGAAGCCGCACTCGCCGCAGAACCAGTCGTCGCCCGGACGCTGCAGCACGCCGCCGCAGGACGGGCAGGACCAGGCGTCGTCCTTCCACATCTGCCCGGCGGCGACCCAGATCACGTTCGGCGAGGACGAGGCCGCCCAGACCACCAGCGGGTCGTCGGCGTTGGCCACGACCACGGCCTTGGTGCCGGCCAGGCCCTCGCGCCAGTGCTCGGCCAGCATGCGGGTCTCCGCGGCGCGGTCCAGCTGGTCGCGGGAGAGGTTGAGCAGCGCGACGCACTTGGGGTCGGTCTCGCGGGCGACGGTGATCAGGTACTTCTCGTCGACCTCGATGACGCCGAACCGGGCCTGCTCGTCACGGTCGGCCAGGGCCGAGGTGATGCCGGCGGGCATGTTGGCGCCCAGCGCGTTGGAGACCACCGGGCCGGCCGCGCGCAGCGCCTCGGCGATCAGGCGGGTGGTGGTGGTCTTGCCGTTGGTCGCCGAGACCAGGGTGACGTCCAGACCCTGCGCCAGCCGGGCCAGGAGCTCGGGGTCCAGCTTCAGCGCGACCCGGCCGCCGATCACCGAGCCACTGCCGCGTCCTGCCGCCCGCGAGACGGCCGCGGCGGTCTTGCCCGCCGTCACGGCCAGCTTGGCCCGCGGCGAGAGCGGGTCCGAGGTGCCTGCCATCAGTTCTCGATCCTCCTTGCGTACGCGCCGCGCGTGAGTCCCGGCAGCGTGTGGTGGCCTCAGCCTACCGAGATCCGTTCACCCGGCCGAATATCGGAATCGCACCGTGACCGGCGGTGACGGGGGAAGGACGGAGGGGCACGCGGGACCGGGACGGCCTGCCCCGACCGTACCCTGACCGGCATGCGACACGGTTCGATCCCCGGCGCCCACGGGCGCGTGCGACCCCTCACCCTGCACGGGGACCCCGTGCTGCACAGCCCTTGCCGGGAGGTGACGGAATTCGGTCCGGACCTCGAACGACTGGTCGAGGACATGTTCGCCACCATGTACGCGGCGGAGGGCGTGGGCCTCGCGGCGAACCAGGTGGGGGAGGGGCTGCGGGTCTTCGTCTACGACTGTCCGGACGACGAGGATGTCCGCCATCTCGGTCATCTGGTGAATCCGCGGCTGGTGGAGGCCGACGGGGTGACGGTGCGTGGGCCGGAAGGGTGTCTGTCCCTGCCGGGCCTCGAGGCCGGGACGCCGCGGTTCGACCGGGCGGTGGTGCGGGGGTTCTCCGTCACCGGTGAGCCGGTGGAGGTCGTCGGCACCGGGTTCTTCGCGCGGTGCCTGCAGCACGAGTGCGACCACCTCGACGGGCTCGTCTACGCCGACCGCCTCACCGGCTTCCGTCGACGCCGGCTCCTGCGCAAGGCCGCGCGGGCGGTCGGGGGGTGACTGTTCTCGGCGCCCCCTGATCGCGCGGCCGGCCGGCGGCACCCCGGCTCCCCTGCGGCGGCTCTACCTGCCGTTCCTGCGGGCGGCTGGGCCGCCCAGGGGCGAGGGGGGTGCCCCCTGCTCGAGCGCCGGCGAGAGCTTGGGGGTGGGGGTCCCCCCGGACGGAGTCTGGGGGAGGCGGGCGCAGGCCCGAGCCTCCGCGGCGAGCGGCTCGCCCCTCACCTGCGCAAGCCGACGGTGCGTACACCCCGGCATCCGGCGGCCGTTGTTCAGCGGCGGCGGGGCCCGCACGGGGCGGAGGCGGGCCGGGTGGCTCCGCCTGAGGTCCCGGGCCAGGTGAGAGGCGAGGCCCCGATGAGGTCAGAACGCGGGGCCGTCCGCGCGGTCGCCCGCGTCGGCGAGGCGGCCCCACAGCAGGTCGGCCAGGCTGCGGACCAGTTCCTCGCGGGGGCAGGGCCGCTCGCCCAGCCACCAGTCGCCGGCCGCGTGCATCATGCCGACGATCCCGTGGCCCCAGGCCCGCGACAACTGCCGTCCGCGGGGGCCGAGGTCGACGCGCTCCTCGATGACCTGCGCGAGCTCCTCGCCCATCCGCCGCAGCAGCGGCGCCGAGTGGCGGCCCACGTCGAACCCGGGCTCGCCGGAGGAGCCGCCGTCCGCGGGGTGCATCAGGAACCGGTACACCTGCGGCCGCGCCTCGATGGCCGCCAGGTAGGTGTCGAGGGTGCGCTCCACCCGCTCCCGCCGCTGCTCGGCGGGCGCGTCCAGCGCCGCCCGGAGCGAGGACAGCAACGCGTCGGTGTGCCGCTGGGCCAGGGCGGCGTAGAGTCCGCCCTTGTCGCCGAAGTGGCGGTAGAGAATCGGCTTGGTGATCCCGGCCTCGGCCGCGATCGCGTTCATGGAGGCGCCCGGTCCGTCCCGGAGCACCACCCGGTCCGCGGCTTCCAGCAGTTCGCGGCGGCGCCGCTCGGTGGACCTCTGCTGCGGGGTCCCCTGCTGCGTCGTCTCCATGATCGGTGCTCTCCCCACCCGTACGTAATCGGTGATGCTTGCGCAAAGTAACACTGTTCCGCCCGTGACGGCTGTCCGGACGGGAAGTCGTGGCGCTGCCCACATCCACGACAGGGGTCCCCTCCTGCGGAAACGGCTCGCCAACAGGTGGGTTGACTTTCCTACCGGCCAGTAACAGACTGCGGTTACCGCAAGTAACACGACGGGCAGCGCTGGAGGGGTCATGGCCGAGTTCACCATGGAACTCAACGACGAGCAGAAGGAGGTCCGGGACTGGCTCCACGGGTTCGCCGCCGATGTGATGCGCCCCGCGGCCGCCGAGTGGGACGAGCGCGAGGAGACCCCCTGGCCCATCATCCAGGAAGCGGCCAAGCTCGGCATCTATTCCCTGGACTTCTACGCCAACCAGTACTTCGACCAGACTGGTCTCGGCCTTCCCATGGCCACCGAGGAGCTGTTCTGGGGCGACGCGGGCATCGCGCTGTCGATCATGGGCACCGGTCTCGCCGCCGTGGGTGTCCTGGCCAACGGCACCAACGAGCAGATCGGCACCTGGATCCCCCAGATGTACGGCACCCCGGACGACGTGAAGGTGGCCGCCTTCTGCTCCTCCGAGCCCGACGCCGGCTCCGACGTGGCCGCCATGCGCACCCGCGCCGTCTACGACGAGGCCAAGGACGAGTGGGTGATCAACGGCACCAAGACCTGGGCGACCAACGGCGGCATCGCCAACGTCCACGTCGTGGTCGCCGTCGTCGACCCGGAGCTCGGCTCCAAGGGCCACGCCTCCTTCATCATCCCGCCGAACACCGAAGGCCTCTCCCAGGGCCAGAAGTTCCAGAAGCACGGCATCCGCGCCTCGCACACCGCCGAGGTCATCCTCGACAACGTGCGCGTCCCCGGCTCCTGCCTGCTCGGCGGCAAGGAGAAGCTGGACGAGCGCCTGGCCCGCTCCCGCGAGAAGGCGAAGAAGGCGGGCGGCGAGCGCGTGAAGAACGCCGCCATGGCCACCTTCGAGGCCTCCCGCCCGGTGGTCGGCGCCATGGCCGTCGGCACCGCCCGCGCCGCCTACGACTACGCGCTGGAGTACGCCAAGACCCGCGTCCAGTTCGGCCGGCCGATCATCGACAACCAGGGCGTGGCCTTCCAGCTGGCCGACATGCGCACCAGCGTCGACGCCGCGCGCCTGCTGGTGTGGCGCGCCTCCTGGATGGCGGTCAACGGCAAGCCGTTCAACGGCGCCGAGGGCTCCCAGTCCAAGCTCTTCGCCAGCGAGACGGCCAAGAAGGTCACCGCCCAGGCGGTCCAGATCCTCGGCGGCAACGGCTTCACCCGCGAGTACCCGGTGGAGCGCATGCACCGCGACGCCGCCATCTACACGATCTTCGAGGGCACCAGCGAGATCCAGCGCCTCGTCATCGCCCGCACCATCTCGGGCGTCCACATCCGCTAGGGATTCTGGCGGCAGGCCCCGTGTACCGCCGAGGAGCCCCCTTCCCTCCAGTGGAAGGGGGCTCAGCCGCGCGGAAGCCGGCGGTTCTACTGCTCGGTGGTGGGCGAGTGGTACTTGCGCCTGTGATTGGCGACGCTCTCCTTCGTGCCTCGGTACCTCGGCTTGCTGGTGCACTCGGTGCATTCGGTCCAAGCACCCTCCTTGACGGCGGCGGCGCTCACCGAGTGGTGCGGACCGTAGCCGTGGGCGTGGAGGAAATGGGGGACGCTGCCCTCGTACTTGACGGCGATGAGTGCTGCTTCGGCAACTTTGTCGTGCCCGGGCGCGAAGAACTTGCCCAGCCCGACTTCACGTTCGCAGCCGCACCAGCAGGTACCGGTAGGCAGGAGACGGAGCTTCCCGTTGCTTGTCATGCACACATGGTAGCGACCCTTGGGTACGTGGCAAGGGTGTAACTCAAGGATTTCAGGCAAGGGGCATCTCTAAGAGCCGCGCCGATGGGCTGAGGAACTGTCCGGCCGATCACTGGTCGGTGCGCACGGTCACGGCGGTTGTCTGCACGGTCCCATAGCCTGCGCGCATGACCACCGATGAGTACCTCGCGACGATTGAGGCGTTGGCTGTGCAGCCGTTCCCGGAGGTGACCTATGTCGAGTCCTCCGGGGGCGGTGGACCAGGGCATCATGTGCGCGAGCTGCAGGTCAGTCGGGATTTCTGGGATGACGACGACGGGCAGGCATGGGTTGAGGCCGAAGCCGAACTGAAGGCCTGCCTCGACGACCTGGCAGCACGCCTGACGGCTCGGTGGGGCCATGCGTTCGTCGTGGATCTCGGACCGTATCTCATTGCCGGCTGCGAGGGAGAGCCGGTGCCCGAGCCACTCGACTACCTCAGCCAGGAGGTTGTGAGCATGCAGGTGTGGCCGCTCCCCGACCGCGGTCGTTGGCTCGCGCTGGCGATCGGCCAAGCCGACAAGGAGCTGCCTCTCATCCTTTATGCCGCGGTCGGCCGGGCTTCCGCACTCGACGTGAACTCGAGTGGCCGGTCATGAGCGGAGCCACACGATGACAGCCGCAGCTGAGACTGTGCCGAGGAACACGTAGCCTCGCTTGTCATACCGCGAAGCCACTGCGCGGAAGTTCTTGAGCCTGTTCACGGCTCGTTCGACGGTGTTGCGCTTCTTGTACCGCTCCTTGTCGAACCCCGGCGGCCGTCCGCCTCGTGATCCCTTGCGCAGGCGGGCGGCCTGGCTATCAGCCTTCTCCGGAATCGTGTGCCGGATTCCGCGCCGCCGCAGGTATTGACGGCAGGGACCGTTCCAGCAGGCCTTATCTGCTGTGACGCTGTCCGGCTTCTTGCGGGGTCGGCCCGCCCCAGGCTGGGGAACCCGAGGAAGCACTGGATCGTCAACCCTGGCGGTCGCCAACGTCCTGCTGGTGGCGGGCCGGTGCTTCTACCTGCTGCGCCACAGCCGGCTCGCCACTCCGCAAGTCCGGTGAGGGCGGTCACGGTTCGCTCAGTGTCGGGACGGGTTCAGCAGGCGAGGTTCGACGCGTTCCTCCGTCACCTCGGCGCCGTCACTCGTGACTATGTAGGCGCCCTTGCCCGCGGTCTCCGCCACCGCCTCGACCAGCTCCGTCCCGCGGTACACCAGGCCGACGCCGTCATCCGTGCAGTGCGCGGCAGGGAAAGCGCCGTCCGCCACCAGTTGGTGGATCAACGGGCGGCGGCCCTCGTCGGAGTCGTAGTGCACGCCGTTGCCGTACGGCAGGAAGCCGAGCGAGTCCGTGACGGGGCGCAGTTCCGGCCCGAACGAATCGGTGGCCCCTCCTTGGAACCAGCAGATGGAACCGGCACTGACCCCGCTGAGCACGACGCCCTCCTGCCAGGCGCGGCGCATGACGCGGTCCAGTCCGTGTGCTCTCCACACCGCCAGCAGGTTGACCACCGAGCCTCCCATGACCCAGACCACGTCGTGGTCGAGCACCGACCCCTCGACGTCCTCGACGTTCGGCATGGGGAACAGGTGCAACGGGGTCAGATCAAAGCCCGCCACCCGCGCCGCCTCGGCCATACGGGCCGTGAAGTGCTCGGCGTCCCCGATGGCGGTACCGACGTACATGATGCGTGGACGTCGGCCGTGCACACCGGAGAGATCGACCGCGTGATGGACCAGGGCATCGAACACCACCCTGGACCGGGCTCCGGCCCGGTGTCCGCCGGAGGTCGCGAGAATGGTCGGTTCCGATGCCGTCATGGCCATGATCGTATCGGCGGCAGGCTGCCCCGCTCGGACGTCGCCTCGCCTCGTGGACGGCAGGGCAACTACTGTCACTGGGCATGCAATTGCCATTGAACGGACCAGTAGGCAGCACGCTGAATTACCCCGTCCGGCAGAGGCACGCGGGATGAGCCTGTCCGCCGGCCGGTGCGGTCGAACGGGGATGAGTCGTCGACTTCTCTCGCTCTGCGCCGGGGAATTGGTCAACGTTCCCCTGCAGGCGGTCATCTGGTTCGGCGTAGCGCGCCTTCCCGCGACCTGGCCCAACGTCTGCGGCTTCGCTCTCTGCGCCCTGATCCTGCTGCAGGGGGCTGCCTATTGGGCCGCGAAACTCCGCTCGCTGTCCTCGGGGTCCGGAGCGAGGCCTCCCGGCATCGCGTTCCTCGCAGCCGCCCGAATGGTCGACGTCCCCCTCCTTGGCCTGGGCCTGGTACTCACGGCCGGAGCGGTCATCCGCTCTCCCGGACCCGAGAGCGTTCCCGGGCTGTTCTTCGCCTGTTTCGCCGTCCTGGAGTACGTGAACTACTTCCACATCCAACTGGTGAACGCCGCCACGGCCGGCGGTCCGGGCCGCCGCGGATGCCGGGCACACCTGGCCCGTGATCTCGAGCGGCTCGCGTCGCAGGGCAAGCGGGACGGCCCGGGGACGGAACGAAAGACGCCCACGCGCGCCTGACGCGGCCATGTCCGCACGACGTGGGAGGGGGCGCGGAACGATCCCGCGCCCCCTCGGGCGTCACGGCGCCGGCTCGGGTGCCGGGACCTCGCCGCCGTGGCGCAGCGGCGTGAGTTGCTGGATGTCGTAGCGCGCTCGCAGCGCCTCGATCGCCGCCTCGTCCGGGGAACCTCCGGCGGCGAGGATCTCCAGCAGCTCCTCGAAGTACCGCTCGTGGTCCGGTGGAGGCGAGGCCTGGAAGAACATCCGGGCCGGGGTGTCGGTCGGGTTGGCGAAGGCGTGCGGGCAGCCCGGGGGGACGGCGATGACGGTGCCGGGGCCGGCCCGCACCACCCGGCTGCCGGAAAGGGACTCCCAGCGGCGCCAGTTGTCGGGTGTCCGCACCCGCGGCTCGAAGGCGAGCACGTCCAGCTCGCCCTCCAGCACGTAGAACAGCTCCTCGCTGCGGGTGTGGACGTGCGCGCCCACGTCGAAGCCCGGCGGGACCACCACCTCGAAGCTGGAGGCGGTCCGCGAATGGGCCCCGGTGACCTTGAACGTCACGTGCTGGGCCGGGGTGGCCACCGTGCGGCCGTGGCCGGGCGGCACCAGCAGGCCTTCCGTCATGGACATCGGCCGCTCACCAGGTGACCGGAAGGGCCTCGGGCCCGCGGATCAGGGCGCCCTTGCGGAACGGCACCTGCTCGGGCGGTACCGCCAGCCGCAGTCCCGGCATACGGTCCAGGAGGGCGTCCACCAGGAGCTGGGACTCCAGCCGTGCCAGCATGCCGCCCACGCAGTAGTGCGGGCCGAAGCCGAAGGCGACGTGCGGGTTGGGGCTGCGGTCCAGGTCGATCCGGTCGGGGTCCGGGAAGACCTCGGGGTCCCGGTTGGCCGAGAGGTAGGAGTTGTACACCACGTCGCCCGCCCGGATCCGCACGCCGCGGATCTCGACGTCCTCGGTGGCGATCCGCGACAGCCCCACCGCGTTGCGGTGCGGGATGTAGCGGAGCAGCTCCTCGACGGCCTTCGCCCGGATGCCGGGCTCGGCCCGCATCCGCTCGGCCAGCTCGGGGCGGGTCATCAGCAGGTAGAACATCTGCCCGCTGTTGTTGGTGACGGCCTCGCCGCCGATCTGCACCAGGACCGCCAGGCCCACCGCCTCGCGGACGGTGATCTCGCCGCGGCCGACGGCGGCGCCGAGCAGGGACGTGACGTCCTCACCGTCGGAGCCGCGCCGCTCCTCGACCAGCCGGGTGAAGTAGGCGGACATGTCCTCGCGCGCCTTCGTGCTGACCTCGGCGCCGTGCGACTGGGAGAGGATCCGCTGGGTCCAGTCGTGCATCAGGCCGCGGTCCGAGGCCGGGACGCCCATCAGCTCGCAGACCACGGCGATGGGGAAGGGGCTGAGCACCGTCTCGGTGAGGTCGGCGGGCGGCCCCTTGGCGAGCAGGTCGTCGACCAGCTCGTCCAGCATCCGCCGCGACCGCTCCCGCACCCGCTCGACGCCGCGCGCGGTGAAGGCGGCGGCCACCGAGCGGCGCAGACGGGTGTGGTCGGGCGGATCGAGGAAGCCGATCGCGTCCGAACCGGGGATGAAGTGCGGGGCCAGCCGGGTGACCGGGCGGCCCATCACCTCGGCCCGGCTGAACCGGGGATCGTTGGTCACCGCGCGGACATCGTCGTAGCGGGTGACCAGCCAGGCCCAGCCCTCGCCGTTGGGCAGGGAGATGCGGGTGACCGGGCCCTCGCGCATCAGCTCGGTGAGGACCGGGTCGAAGTCGGCGCCGTGCAGGTCGATCGCCGGCCAGTCCCGCACCGGGGGCATGGCGGAGGGGGTGGCCTCGTCGGTGGTGGAGGTCATCTCGGGTGTCGTCTCCGTCCGCGAACAGGGCGGTGGTCGGGGCCGCCGGTCATGCCGGGGCCCGCACCGCACGGGCCGCCGTCCGGCGCGCCCGGTCGCCGCCGCCGACCTGCCAGGTGCCCACCGACATCTCGGCGGTGATACCCGGTCCGAAGCCGGCGAGCATGCCGCGCGCACCGTCCTCGACACCGCCCTCCTCGAACAGGCGGCGCAGGGCGTCCAGCACGACGGCGCTGGCGATGTTGCCGTACTCGGTCAGCGTCGCACGGCTGAACCGGAAGGCGTGCGGCTCGACACGCAGGTACTTGGTCAGGTCGTCGAGGATGCGCGGCCCGCCGGCGTGGATGATGTAGAAGTCCAGCTCCGAGGCGTTCCAGGCGTGGGCGCGGGCCAGGTCGTGCAGGGCGGGGGCCAGCGGCTCCATGGTGCCCGGCACCCGCTTGTCCAGCAGGAAGTGGAACCCGGTGGCCCGGACGTCGTACGAGATCCAGTCCGTGGTCTTGGGGATCAGGTACGAGCTGTTGCGCTCCAGCCGCATGCCGGTGCCGCCCTGTCCGCGGACCACCGCGGCGGCGATGCCGTCGCCGAACAGGCCGTTGGAGAGCAGCGAGCCGACACCCAGGTCGGTGGGCTGGTAGCAGAGCGAGCAGAACTCGCATGCCACGATCAGCGCGTTGGCCTCCGGGTAGGCGGTGCAGAAGTCGTGTGCCCGGTTCACGGCGGCTCCGCCGGCCGCACAACCGAGCTGCGCGATCGGTATCTGCCGCGTCGTGGAGGGGAAGCCCATCTCGTTGATCAGCCAGGCGGTCATCGAGGGCATCATGAAGCCCGTGCAGGAGACGTAGATGATGACGTCGATGTCGCTCGGCAGGACCTCGGCGTGGTCCAGCGCCTCCCGCACCACGGCGGGGACGCGGGCCTTGGCCTCGGCCTCGTAGATCTTGTTGCGGTCCTCGAAGCCGGGGTGCTTCAGGGTCTCCTCGATGGGCTGCACGATGCGCCGGGTGCGGACCCCGGTGTTCTCGATCAGCCGCAGGGCGAGGGGGAGTTGCGGGTGGTCGTGGTGACGCGAGCGCGCCAGCTCCAGCGTCTCCTCCATGGTGATCACATGCTCGGGCACGGACACCGAGGGTTTGCACAACGTGGCCATGTGCCGCACCTGCTTTCGTGGGGATGGGTCGGTGCATCCCCCAGCCTCACCCCGCCGCCCGCGGATATCGCGCGGAAGTGGTCCAACCGGGGAAGGGTGACGTCAGGAGCGAGGACGGGAGGCCGACATGGGGCGCGTCGACGCCGGTGACCTGCTGCGACGGGCCAGGGCGGAGTTCGCCCCCGATCCGGGGGCCAACCGGGTGGTGCCGCTGGTCGAGAGCGGCGAGGCCGCACCGGCGCTGCTGCGGGCGCTGGCGGCGGAGGAACGGGCGGTGGTCGCGGCGGACCGGCGGGCCTTCCTGCGGCTCGCGGAGCGCGCGGCCGCGATGCCGGCGTGCGCGGCCTACTACGCGGAGCTGGCCCGCGGGGAGGAGGAGGCGGCGCTCCGACTCGACGCGTTCGCCCGCGCGGTCGACGCCCTCCCGGACCCGGGCGGGGACGGGCGCGGGGACGCGCACGGGTCCGGGGGCGGGGACCTAGCCGTGCCCGCGCCCGACGCCGCGGGTGACGCGGGTGACGCGGACGTGTCCGCGCCCGCCGCCCTGCCCGGGGAGACGGGCGGCACGGGGGCCGCCCCGGAGGGACACGACGCCGCCCGGCCCAGGGGACCGGACGGGCACGACCCCGGCAGCGGCCGGGCGCCCGAGCGCCGGGGACCCGCCGAGGGGCCCGCCGGAGCGGGCTCCGGCGGTCGTACGGCCGGCGGCCAGGGAGCCGGGGGCCGAACACCCGACGGCCAGGAGTCCGGCGACCCCGGTCCCGGCGACCGGGTGCCGGCCGAGCAGAGGCGCGGCGGCGGCGGACCGGCCGAGCAGAGGCCCGGAGACCGGGTACCGATCGAGCAGAGGCGCGGCGGCGGCGGACCGGCCGAGCAGCGGCCCGGCGACCAGGGGCCGGCCGAGCAGAGGCCCGGCGGTGGGCCGGGCGGCCGGGAACCCGGCCGGCACAGTCCCGGCGCGCCGGCGGAGGAGGCGTACGAGCTGCGGGCCGGCTGCCAGGCGTACCCCGCGTTCGTGGCCTGGCTGGCGATCAACGCCGCCCCGGCCGGCACCGTGCTGGCGCTCGCCGCCAACTTCTCGGCGTGGGGCGGCTATTGCTCACGCATCGCCCGCGGTCTGCGGGAGCACTACGGGCTGGACGACGCGGCCTGCGCCTTCTTCGACCTGTTCGCCGAGCCGGCGCCCGCGTACGAGGAGTCGGTGGTGGCGGCCGTCCAGGAGTGGGCCGACGCAGGCCGGATCGACGAGGCGGCCGTGCGTCGGCACGGCCGCCTGCTGCGGTCCTACGAAGCCGGGTTCTGGGACGCGCTGCTCGAGAGGTGAGGGGGAGAGGAGGGGGGAGGGCGGGACGGTCAGGGGCGGTCGCTGCTGTGGGCGATGCAGGCCACGTCGATCCGGTCGGCGAGCTTCGCGAGTTCGATGGCCAACGTCGCCACCGTGTCCTCGTCCAGGTCGTCACGACCGTCCTCGACCAGCCGCACCCACCGCCCGCCGACCGCCCGCAGCAACTTGCTGACGTCGGCGGCCGCCACCTGCAACGTGCCGCCGTTGTCGACGATCAGGGGGAGAGTAACTTCGCGGTTCACAAAGGGGATGGTAGACCCGTAAGGGTCACGCTCCGTGCCATACGGTCGTGATGTTGCAGAACTCCCGGATGCCGTGGCCGGAAAGCTCCCGTCCGTATCCGGAACGCTTCACTCCGCCGAACGGGAAGGCCGGGTGGGAGGCCGTCATGCCGTTGACGTAGACGCCGCCCGCCTCCAGGTCGCGGGCGAACCGCTCGACCTCCGCCTCGTCGCCGGTCCACACGTTGGAACTCAGCCCGAACGACGTGTCGTTGGCGATCGCCACCGCTTCCTCGAGGTCCCCGGCCCGGTACAGCGTGGCGACCGGGCCGAAGGTCTCCTCGCGGTGGACGCGCATCTGCTCGGTGATGCCGGCCAGCACCGTCGGCTCGTAGAACCAGCCCGGTCCGTCCGGACGGCGGCCCCCGCAGAGCACCTCGGCGCCCCGGGCCACCGCGTCGTCGACCAGCTCCTCCAGATCGGCCCGGCCCTGCTCGGAGGAGAGCGGGCCGACGTCGGTGGACTCGTCCGTCGGGTCGCCGACCTTCAGCGCCCGCACGCCGGCGGTGAACCGCTCGGCGAAGGCGTCGTAGACGTCGGTGTGCACGATGAACCGCTTGGCCGCGATGCAGGACTGCCCCGCGTTCTGGTTGCGCGCGGTGACGGCGACCTCGGCGGCCCGGGCGACGTCCGCGGAGGGCATCACCACGAACGGGTCGCTGCCGCCCAGTTCCAGGACCGTGTGCTTGATCTCGTCGCCCGCCGCCGCGGCCACCGCCCGCCCGGCGGGTTCGCTGCCGGTGAGGGTGGCGGCCCGCACCCGCGGGTCCCGCACGATCTTCTCCACCTCGGCCGACCCCACCAGCAGGGTCTGGAAACAGCCCTCGGGGAAGCCGGCCCGGCGGAACAGTCCGTCCAGGTAGAGGGCGGTCTGCGGGACGTTCGAGGCGTGCTTGAGCAGTCCCACGTTCCCGGCCATCAGCGCGGGCGCGGCGAAGCGCACCACCTGCCAGAGCGGGAAGTTCCACGGCATCACCGCCAGCACCGGGCCGACGGGCCGGTAGCGCACCACCGCCCGGGAGCCGCCGGAGTCCGCGACGTCCGCCGGGTCGGGGTGCTCGTCGGCCAGCAGGGCCTCCGCGCGGTCGGCGTACCAGCGCATCGCCTTGACGCACTTGGCGGCCTCCGCGCGGGACTGGGTGATCGGCTTGCCCATCTCGGTGGTGACCGTCCGGGCGATCTCCTCGCTCTCCTTCTCCAGGAGGTCCGCGGCCCGGTGCAGCAGCCGGGAGCGCTCCGCGAAGGACGTGGTCCGGTGGTCGCGGAACGCCGCGTCGGCGGCTGCGAGCCTGCGCTCGATCTCGTCCGGCCCGACGGCGTCGAACGTCCGGACCGTCTCACCGGTCGCCGGATTCACGGTGGCGATGGGCATGCCCGACCAACTCCTCACTCGCTGTGCGGTTCTCCCGCAGGTGGTCCACCGGACGCCGAGTGCTCAGCGAGACGGCGGAGAAACTCGGCCTGCGCCTTCACGACCACCTCGGCGGCCCGCCCGACCGGCAGCCAGGCGACCCGGTCCAGCTCGGGGAAGACCTGGAGGCGGCCCGACCCGCGGGGCCACTCCATCTCGAAGGTGCCCGGGGTGACCGCGTCCGGGTCGAGGTCCGCCTCGACGGCCCAGACGGTGACCGTCTTGCCGCCGGCCTGCCGCACCTCGCCGAGCGGCACGGCGGGCCCGTCCGGCGGCTCCAGCCCCAGCTCCTCGCGGAACTCGCGCAGCGCCGCGGCGAACGGTTCCTCGTCCGCCTCGTACTCGCCCTTCGGGATCGTCCAGGCGCCCGCCTCGCGGCGGGCGAAGAACGGGCCGCCCATGTGGCCCAGCAGCACCTCCAGCTCCCCGCCGGCCGTGCGCCGGTGGAGCAGCAGGCCCGCGCTGCGGTGACCGCCGCTCACCGGGTGACCTCCGGGTGCGCGGCGAGCAGTGTCTGCACGGTGTCCGCCTCGGCGGCGCTCTTGTCCTCCCGGTAGCGCAGCACCCGGGCGAAGCGCAGGGTGACGCCCGCCGGGTAGCGGGAGGAGCGCTGCAGCCCGTCGTAGGCGATCTCCACCACCAGTTCGGGCCGGACGGTGACGCCCCAGGAGTGCTGCTCCACGGCCAGTTCCTGGAACCGCTCGGTCTGCCACCGCAGCAGCTCGTCGGTCATGCCCTTGAAGGTCTTGCCCAGCATCGCGAAGCCGCCGTCCGCGGTGCGGGCGCCCAGGTGCAGGTTGGAGAGCTTCCCGGAGCGGCGCCCGCTGCCCCATTCGGCGGCCAGCACCACCAGGTCCAGGGTGTGCACCGGCTTCACCTTCAGCCAGCCCGCGCCGCGGCGGCCCGCGCTGTACGGGGTGTCCAGCGACTTCACCACCACGCCCTCGTGACCCCGCTCCAGCGTCGCGGCGAGGAAGTCCTCCGCCGCCGTGGCCTCCTCGGGTCCGCGCACCACGGCGCGCCGCACCCGCCGGGGCTCGGGCGCCACGCGGGCCAGCTCGGCGTGCCGCTCCGCGAACGGCAGGTCCATCAGGTCGCGGCCGTCGGCGTGCAGGACGTCGAAGAAGACGGGGGAGACCGGCACCGCCCGGGCGGCCGAGGTCACGTCGGTGCGCGAGCCGATGCGGCCGGCGGTCTCCTGGAAGGGGCGGGGACGGCCGTGCTCGTCCAGCGCGATCACCTCGCCGTCCAGGATCAGGCGCTCGCCCCGCAGCTCGCGGGCGGCGGTGACCACCTCGGGGAGCCGGTCGGTGATCTCGTCCAGGGTGCGGGTGAAGACGTGGATCTCGTCGCCGTCGCGGTGCACCTGGACGCGGATGCCGTCCAGCTTCTCCTCGACCGCCGCCGCGCCGCCGAGCCGGACGACCGCGTCGGAGGCCGTGGGCGCGCTCTGCGCCAGCATCGGCAACACCGGGCTGCCCACGGCCAGGCGGAAGCGCCCCAGCGCGGGCGGCCCGTCGGCCAGCAGCGCCTCGGCGACCGGGGCGAGCCCGCCGGCCAGCATCACCGCCCTGCGCACGTCCTCCGGCCCGGCCCCGGATGCCTCGGCGAGGCCGTCGGCGGCCGCGGCGTCCAGGGCGCCCTGGCGGACCTCGCCGGTGAGCAGGGCGACCAGGAACGCCTGCTCCTCCTCGGTGGCGCGGGACATCAGGGAGGTCACCAGCCGCAGGCGCTCGGCCTGCGATCCGGGCCCGGCCACGGCCTTCAGCGCGGTCAGCTCGCGGTCGGTCTCCAGCACGGTGAGCGAGGGGGCGGAGGCGGGCGTGACGGGGGCGGCGAGGGTCTTCCAGCCGACGCCCAGACGGCCCTGGGGGAGCCGGCCCGCCAGGTACGGGATCACCACGGGCACGTCCTCGGGCCCGGCCTCGCGGAACAGCTCGGCCAGCAGGGCCTTCTTGCGGGACCGCGAGGAGGTGGCGGCGACCTCGCGGGAGACGGCGGCAACACGCACCAGCAACATGCCGTCCAGGTTCCCAGCGCGAGCGGCCTCATCCCGGCGCTGACACGCGCCCCGGGGCGGCGACGGGCCGCCGTTGCCCTCGGGGTGGTCCGCCGCGACTCCTTGGCTCACCCGGGGTGGCCCCGGCGGTCCCTTCAGTGGGTCGGCGCGGCCCGCCGGGGTGGTTCACGGCGTCAAGGGTTCCCTGGCGGCAAGCGACCGCTTAGTATGCGCCAGGGGACGACAGCGACGCCGGCGACGCCGACGTCGGCCAAGGACACCGGCAGCCGTGGGAGGCCCACCATGCAGGCATGGCACGTGCACGAGAACGGCGCACCCCGTGAGGTGATGCGCCCCGTGGAGACCGATCCGCCCGAGCCCGGCGAGGGCCAGGTCCTCCTCAAGGTGCGCGCGGCCAACGTCAACTTCCCCGACGGCCTCATGTGCCGCGGCGAGTACCAGGTGAAGCCCGCCATGCCGTTCACCCCCGGCGTGGAGATCTGCGGCGAGACCGAGGACGGCCGCCGCGTCCTCGCCACGCCCGTCCTGCCCCACGGCGGCTTCGCCGAGTACGCCCTCGCGGACTCCCGTGCCCTGCTGCCCGCCCCCGAGGCGCTGGACGACGCCGAGGCCGCCGCCCTGCACATCGGCTACCAGACCAGCTGGTTCGCCCTCCACCGCCGTGCCGCCCTCCAGGCCGGCGAGACCCTCCTGGTGCACGCCGCCGCGGGCGGCGTCGGCAGCGCCGCCGTCCAGCTCGGCAAGGCCGCCGGCGCCACCGTCATCGGCGTGGTCGGCGGCGCGGAGAAGGCCGCCGTCGCCCGCTCGCTCGGCTGCGACGTCGTGATCGACCGCAAGAGCCAGGACGTCATCGCCGCCGTCAAGGAGGCCACCGGCGGCCGCGGCGCCGACGTGATCTACGACCCGGTCGGCGGCGAGGCGTTCCGGCAGTCCACCAAGGTGGTCGCCTTCGAGGGCCGCATCGTGGTGATCGGCTTCGCCAGCGGCACCATCCCGAGCGCCGCCCTCAACCACGCGCTGGTGAAGAACTACGCGATCCTCGGCCTGCACTGGGGCCTTTACAACACCAAGAACCCCAAGCTGGTCCAGCACTGCCACGAGCAGCTCACCGAGCTGGCCGCGAAGGGCGCCGTCCGGCCGCTGGTGAGCGAGCGGGTGCCGCTGAGCGGCGCCGCCGACGCCGTGCAGCGGGTCTGGGAAGGCGCCACCACCGGCCGTGTCGTGGTGGTCCCCTCGCTGGAGAACGGAGCCGCCGCATGACCGACGCGATGGACCTGCGCCGCCGCACCCAGGACCTCCTGGCCGCGCACCCGCCCGCCACCACCGACCGCCAAGCCTTCCTGGAGGCCCGCTTCGACGCCGGCCTGGCCTGGGTCCACTTCCCCGAGGGCCTCGGCGGCCTCGGTCTGCCCCGCACCCTGCAGTCCGTGGTGGACGCCGAACTCGCCGCGGCCGGCGCACCGGACAACGACCCGCGCCGCATCGGCATCGGCCTCGGCATGGCCGCGCCGACCATCCTCCAGTACGGCACCGAGGAGCAGAAGCAGCGCTTCCTGCGCCCGCTGTGGCTCGGCGAGGAGGTCTGGTGCCAGCTCTTCAGCGAGCCCGGCGCCGGCTCCGACCTGGCCGCCCTCGGCACCCGCGCGGTGAGGGACGGCGACACGTGGGTGGTCAACGGGCAGAAGGTGTGGACCTCCAGCGCCCACATCGCCCGCTGGGCCATCCTGATCGCCCGCACCGACCCGGACGTGCCGAAACACCGCGGCATCACCTACTTCGTCTGCGACATGACCGACCCCGGCGTCGACGTCCGTCCGCTGCGGCAGATCACCGGCGAGGCCGAGTTCAACGAGGTCTTCATCAGCGACGTCCGCATCCCCGACGGCCGCCGCCTCGGCGAGGTCGGCGACGGCTGGCGGGTCGCCCAGACCACCCTCAACAACGAACGCGTCGCCATCGGCGGCTCCCCGATCCCGCGTGAGGGCGGCATGATCGGCAAGGTCGCCGCCACTTGGCGCGGCCGCCCCGAGCTGCGCACCCACGACCTCCACCAGCGGCTGCTCGACCTGTGGGTCGAGGCCGAGGCCGCCCGCCTCACGGGCGCCCGGCTGCGTCAGCAGCTGGTCGCCGGACAGCCCGGCCCCGAGGGCGCCGGGATGAAGCTGTCCTTCGCCCGCCTCAACCAGCAGATCAGCGGACTCGAGGTCGAACTCCTCGGCGAGGAAGGCCTGTTGTACGAGGATTGGACGATGGTCCGCCCCGAGCAGGTCGACTTCACCGGCCGCGACGCCGGCTACCGCTACCTGCGCTCCAAGGGCAACAGCATCGAGGGCGGGACCAGCGAGGTCCTGCTGAACATCGTCGCCGAGCGCGTGCTGGGCCTGCCCGCCGAGCCGCGCACCGACAAGGACGTCGCGTGGAAGGACCTGGCCCGATGAGCGCCCCCGCCACCACCCCCGACCTGCTCTACTCGCAGGAGGAGGAGGACCTGCGCGCCGCCGTCCGCGACCTGCTCGCCGACCGGTGCGACGCCGCCTCCGTGATCGCCCGCACGGAGTCCGGTGAGCCGCACGACCGGACCCTGTGGAAGAGCCTCACCGAGGACATGGGGCTGGCCGGCCTGCTGGTCCCCGAGGACCGCGGCGGGCAGGGCGCGAGCCACCGGGAGGCCGCGGTGGTGCTGGAGGAGCTGGGCCGCGCCGTCGCACCGGTGCCGTACCTGACCAGCGCCGTCGTCGCCACCGAGGCGCTGCTGGCCGGATCCGGCGAGGAGGCCGGCCGGCTGCTCGCCGCCCTCGCCTCCGGCCGGACCGTCGGCGTGCTCGCGGTCGCGCTGAACACCGCGCCCGGAGCCGCCGTGCCCACCGCCCGGGTGGAGAACGGCACGCTGCACGGCGAGTTCACCGGCGTCGCGGACGCCCAGGCGGCCGACATACTGCTGGTGGCCGGCGCGGACGGCGCCCTGTACGCCGTGGACACGACGGCCGACGGGGTCACCGTCGACCCGCGGGTCTCCTTCGACCTCACCCGCCCGGTGGCCGCCGTCACGCTCGACGGGGCGCCCGCGCGCAAGGTCGCCGACGACGCCGCCGAGGCCGTCGAGCGCGCCCTGCGGGCCGGCGCCGGACTGCTGGCGTCCGAGCAACTGGGCGTCGCGGAGCAGGTGTTGACCGAGACGGTCGGCTACCTCAAGGACCGCAAGCAGTTCAACCGCCCGGTCGGCGGCTTCCAGGCGCTCAAGCACCGGCTGGCGAAGATCTGGCTGGACGTCGTCAACCTCCGCGCCGTCGCCCGGGCCGCCGCCGACGCGCTGGCCACCGGCAGCGCGGACGCCCCGACGGCCGTCGCGGTCGCCCAGGTGTTCGCGAGCAGGGTCGCCGTCCACGCGACCGAGGAGGCGGTGCAGCTGCACGGCGGCATCGGCATGACCTGGGAGCACCCGACCCACCTCCACCTCAAGCGGGCCAAGGCCGACTCCCTCGCCTACGGCACGGCCGGCCGGCACAAGGAGCGGCTGGCCGAACTGGTCGACCTGCGCACCCCGTTGGGCTAGAGCGCCTCGGGAGGCGGCGGGCCGTACGCCCGTCCCGCCGCCTTCCGCCCGCCGGAACACCACACGTTCGGCGGACACGTCAACCGCTCGGGCGTTCCTCCCGCTGCGCCACACTTGCGGCCGAAAGCCGTGAACCGGGCGTGCGGTGGAGGAGATTCCTGATGGCCATTTCCATCTCTGTGGTGGTCCTGCTGCTGATCCTGGCCACCATCCTGCTGCGCTGCGGATCACTCAAACTCTCGCACGCCACCATCTGTGTGCTCCTCGGCTTCTGCCTGGCCGGCACCAGCATGGCTCCCACCATCCACAACGGGCTCTCCGCCACGACGGAGATCATGAGCAGCCTCAACCCCTGACGGGACGCCGCCGCCCCCGTATGCTCCCGTCCGCTCCTCTCCCGCCGGCCGGGATCGTCACCCCGGGGAGCAGGAACCGGCTTCGGGGGAACGCATGTCCGTCGCGAGACGCTTCGCCGCCTTCTGTGCGGCTGTCGTGCTGCTGACCGGTTGCAGCGCCGTGTCGGACGGTCAGGACGGGCGTGACGGGCGGGACGGGCGCGGAGCTCAGGACCGGGGTGACCTCGGTCCGGCCGCCTGGGACTACGACCACACGGGCCAGGAGACCAACGCCTCCTTTCTCGACATCGCGGCTGCCTCAGCCGACGACGCCTGGGCGGTGGGCAAGACCCCGGTCACCGGGTGGGTGGACGACCAGAAGACACTGCTCCTCCACCACGACGGCAAGGAATGGCGTCCGTACGACCTCCCGCCCGCGCTGAGCAGCCTCGACGACTTCCCGTCCGTCCGGCTCGACTCCTGCGGGCCGGGCGACGTGTGGCTCTTCGCCGACGACTCCGGCGCCGTGAAGCACCTCCCGCCCTTCGCGGCCCACTGGGACGGCGCCGAGTGGCGGGCCGTCGACCTTCCCGAAGGATTTCCCGGTCATGTGACGAGCGCTGTCGTCCTCGACCGCCAGGACGCCTGGGTCGCCGGGGACACGGCCGCCCTCTGGCACTGGGACGGCCGGGAGTGGCGCGTCTTCCGGCTGCCCGGCAGGGCGTGGACCGCGGTGGCGGGTACGTCCGGGAAGGACGTGTGGGCCGTGGGAAGGACGACGCCCGCCGACGGATACGCGCAACCCGCGACAGCGCACTGGGACGGCAGCGGATGGAGCACGGTGAAGATGCCCGCCATGTCGCCGCGACGCGGGGAAGAGGCGCTGACCCGCTCCCTCCACGACGTGTTCCTCCTGCCGGGGCGTGAGGTGCTGGCGATCGGCAGGGCCAGCAGCGAGGGCGGAGACACGGATGCCGTCTTCGAACCGCTCATGCTGCGCTGGGACGGTTCCCGGTGGCGGGAGGACGAGGGGCGCTACGAGGGCTCCGCCCGGTGGAGGACGCAGGACGGAGGGCGTTGCTGCGTGACGCACCAGGCCGGCACCACGCTCTTCCTCAGCCCCGGGCGCCACGTGTCACCCTCCGGTGAGGAAGCACGGATCACCATGCCCCCGTGCCTCGCAGGTCGCCCGGGCAGGGTCGGCGGGGACGGCTGCGGGCAGAAGCTGCAGCTCGAGGACTACGCCGCCGTCCCGGGAACCCAGGACGTCTGGGGCGTCGGCTCCGTCAGGGGCGAGGACGCGGTCCCGGTCATCGTCCGCCTCGTCAGGTCGTAGGAGGGTCCTGGCGGAGCCGGGAGCGGATCAGGAAGCGGACGCCCTCCGGCGCCTCCAGGGAGAAACCGCTGCCCCGGCCCGGCACCACGTCCACGATCAGCCGGGTGTGCCGCCACACTTCGTACTGGGCGCGCGACATCCAGAAGCCCACCGGCCGCTCCACGCCCTCGACGCGCAGCTCGGCGAGACGGACGTCGGAGTCACCGGTGCGGAACTCGCCCTCCGGGTAGCACATCGGGGCGCTGCCGTCGCAGCAGCCGCCGGACTGGTGGAACATCAAAGGGCCGTGCTGCTCGCTGAGCCGGCGCACGAGGCCGGCCGCCTCGTCGGTGAGCTCCACGGGCGGGGTGTCGTCGTCCATGCGGCCAGCACAGCGCACCGGAGGTTGCGACGACGTTGCGGTGCCCGGTGATGCGTCGCGGTCCGGCCGCGGTCAGTCGGCGCCGCCGTCCTGACGTACCAGTAGCACGCCGGTGACCAGCTCGGGGCGGATCCGCACCGGACGGTCCGCGTGCGGCTCGCCCAGCGGACGCAGCAGGGAGCGGTAGCGCTCCAGGTCCGCCCGGTCCTCCACGGGCATCGCGTAACCGGTGACCGAGACGCTCCAGCCCAGGTGGGTGCGCGGGTCGATGGAGCCGGCCTCGTACGCCACCACCACGCCGCGCCGCGCGTCCGGGAGGCCGTGCGCGAGCAGGGCTGCGGCGTCCGGGGTGCGGATGACGATGTCCCCGTCGTCCAGCAGGTGGCTCACCGGGCGCACCGTGGGCAGCGCCTGCCGGGTGAACACCAGCCGGCCCAGCGACACGGTGGCCATCAGCCGCAGAGCCTCGGCCTCGTCGAGGGGAATGCCTCGGCGGGCCTCCGGGCCGCGCGTCCGGGCGTCGGGGGACGGCTCGGCGCGACCGCCCGTCGGCGCGGTGCGCCCGGTGGCGTCGTCGAGGTGCATGGGCGAGTCCAGTGGTCGGGCCGGCGCCGGGCGCGCGGGCGGTCACGTTCCATGCAACAGCGCGGGGCACCGTGCCGCCAGGGTCCTTCGGCCCCGTCACCCGGCCCCTGTCAGCGGCCCCCCGCCGCCCCCGTCACCTCTGTCCCCGCCGTCCGTGCCGTCCCGGCCGTCCCCGTCGGCCACCGCCGCACGGCCCGCCTCCAGCCGGGCCACCGGGACGCGGAACGGCGAGCAGGAGACGTAGTCGAGCCCCGCCGCGTGGAAGAAGTGGACCGAGGCCGGGTCGCCGCCGTGCTCGCCGCAGACGCCGATCTGCAGGTCCGGCCGTGCCTGCCGGCCCTCCTCGACGGCGATCCGCACCAGCCGTCCCACCCCCTCCCCGTCCAGCGTCTCGAACGGGGAGGACGCGAAGACGCCGCGGTCGATGTACGCGGGGAAGAACTCCGCCTCCACGTCGTCGCGGGAGAAGCCCCAGGTGGTCTGGGTGAGGTCGTTGGTGCCGAAGGAGAAGAAGGCGGCCTCCTCGGCGATCGGGCCCGCGGTCAGCGCCGCTCGGGGCAGCTCGATCATCGTGCCGACCGGGCAGTGCACCGTCACGCCGGACTGCTCGCGCACCTCCGCCAGAACCCGCTCCACCTCGGCCTTCACCAGCCGCAGCTCCTCCACGTCGCCCACCAGCGGCACCATGATCTCCGCGTGCGGATCGCCGCCGGCCCGGACGCGCGCCACCACCGCGGAGGCCACCGCCCGCACCTGCATGGCCACCAGCCCCGGCACCGCGAGGCCCAGCCGGACGCCGCGCAGGCCCATCATCGGGTTCTCCTCGTGCATCCGGTCCACGGCCGCCAGCAGCTCCAGGTCGCGCGGCTCGGGGCGCTCCCCGCGGGCCTCCGCGGTGGCGACGCGCACCGACAGTGCGACGCGGTCCGGCAGGAACTCGTGCAGCGGCGGGTCCAGCAGTCGGATGGTGACCGGCAGGCCGTCCATCGCCTCGAGGATGCCGGTGAAGTCCGCCGTCTGCAGCGGCAGGAGCGCGCCCAGCGCCTGCTCCCGCTCGCCGGGGGAACGGGCCAGGATCATCTGCTCCACCAGCTGCCGCCGCTCACCGAGGAACATGTGCTCGGTGCGGCACAGACCGATGCCCTGCGCGCCGAAGCGGCGGGCCCGGGCCGCGTCCTCGGGGGTGTCCGCGTTGGCCCGCACCTCCAGCCGCCGCGCGGCGTCCGCCTGCTCCAGGGCGCGCGTCACGGCGGCGACCAGGGAGCCCTCCTCCGCGGCTTCCCGCGCCGCACCCTCCACGCCGCCCTCGAGGTGACGCATCACCTCCGAGGGCACCAGCGGCGCCTCGCCCAGGTACACCGCGCCGGAGGAGCCGTCCACCGAGACCACCCGGCCCTCCTCGACCACCGTGCCGTCCGGCGCGGTGAACCGGCGGCCGGCCGTGTCCACCACCAGCTCCTCCGCCCCGCACACGCACACCTTGCCCATGCCGCGCGCCACCACCGCCGCGTGGCTGGTCTTGCCGCCCCGGCTCGTCAGGACGGCCTGCGCGGCCACCATGCCCGGCAGGTCGTTCGGGTTCGTCTCCTGGCGGACCAGGACCACCCTCTCGCCGGCCGCCGCCCGCCGTGCCGCCTCCGCCGAGTCGAACACCGCCGCGCCGACCGCCGCGCCCGGCGACGCGGCCACCCCGTGCGCCAGCGGCTCGCCGGTGCGGTCCGCGTCGAAGCGGGGGAACATCAGCCGGGCCAGGCCCTCGCCGCCCACCCTCGCCAGGGCCTCCCGGCGGTCGATCAGCCCCTCCCGCACCAGCGCGTCCGCGATGGCGAACGCCGCCTCGGCGGTCCGCTTGCCGACCCTGGTCTGCAGCATCCACAGCTCGCCGCGTTCGACGGTGAACTCGATGTCGCACAGGTCTGTCCAGTGCCGCTCCAGGGTCTTCATGATCTCCAGCAGCCGCCCGTACGAGACGGGGTCCAGCCGCTCCAGGTCGGCCAGCGGCACCGTGTTGCGGATGCCGGACACCACGTCCTCGCCCTGCGCGTTCGGCAGGTAGTCGCCGTAGATCCCCGGCCGCCCGGTCGCGGGGTCGCGGGTGAACGCCACGCCGCTGCCGGAGTCCGCGCCCAGGTTCCCGAACACCATCCGCTGCACGGTGACCGCCGTGCCCAGGTCGTCCGGGATGTGCTCGCGGCGCCGGTAGAGCCGCGCCCGCTCCCCGTTCCACGACGCGAACACCGCCAGGACCGCACGACGCAGCTGCTCGGCCGGGTCCTGCGGGAACTCCTCACCGGTCTCCCGCAGGATCAGGTCCTTGAACACGCCGGCCAGCCCCGCCAGGTCCTCCGCGTCCAGCCCCAGGTCGTCACGTGCGGCGCGGCGCGCCTTCAGCGCCTCCAGGGCCTCCTCGAACCGGGACGCGGGCACGCCCATCACCGTCGCGCCGAACATCTGCAGCAGGCGGCGGTAGGAGTCCCAGGCGAACCGCTCGCTGCCGGACACCCGGGCCAGACCATGCACCGACGCGTCGGTGAGACCGACGTTCAGGATCGTCTCCATCATCCCGGGCATGGAGACGCGGGCCCCGGAGCGCACCGACAGCAGCAGCGGGTCGTCAGGCCGGCCCAGTGCCCGCCCGGCCGACTCCTCCACCGCGGCAAGGTGACGGGCCACCTCCGCGTCCAGCTCCCGCGGCGCGGACCCGGTCGCCAGGTAGGCCCGGCACGCCTCCGTGCTGATCACGAATCCCGGCGGCACCGGCAGGCCCATCCGGGTCATCTCCGCCAGGTTGGACCCCTTGCCGCCCAGCAGGCCGGCCATGTCCCGGCCGCCCTCCGCGAAGTCGTACACGTAACGGACCATGGCATGCTCCCCAGTAGGTCGTGCGGGCTGCGCGAGCCCCTCGCGGGGCCGGTCAGGGCCGCTCGGCCCTGGCCCGAGGGCCCGGGACCGAGGCATGATCGTTGGAGTGACACCCCTGCCGAACGACAAGGAGCAACCGATGGCGGACAGCCGGCCGGCCGGCCCCGCGAGCCCGATCCGGGTCTTTCTTCTCGACGACCACGAGGTGGTCAGGCGCGGGGTGCACGACCTCCTGAACGACGAGCCGGACGTCACCGTGGTCGGTGAGGCAGCCACGGTGGCCCAGGCCCTCGTCCGCGCTCCCGCGCTGCGCCCGGACGTGGCCGTGCTGGACGTCCGGCTTCCCGACGGCGACGGGGTGAGCGTATGCCGGGAGCTGCGCTCCCGCATGCCGGACCTCGCCTGCCTGATGCTCACCTCGTTCGATGACGACGAGGCGCTGCTGGACTCCGTGATGGCCGGGGCGGCGGGCTACGTGCTCAAGCAGATCCAGGGCTCCGACCTGGTCGCCGCGGTCCGCGCGGTGGCCGCCGGGCGCTCGCTGCTCGACCCGTCGGCGACCGCCCGGCTGATGCGCCGGCTGCGAGGCGAGGAGACCCGCCGCCCTGCCGCCGCCCGCCTCCCGGACCTCACCGAACGCGAGCGGGAGATCCTGGACCTGATCGGCGAGGGGCTCACCAACCGGCAGATCGGCGAGCGGCTGTTCCTCGCGGAGAAGACGGTCAAGAACCACATCTCGCGCCTGCTGGCCAAGCTCGGCGTGGAGCGCCGGGTCCAGGCGGCCGTCATCGCCACCCAGGTGCGCGACGGGCACCGGTAGCGGGCCGGGCCCCTGCCCGGGCGTGCACCGTCCCGCCGTGGATCGCCCCGGTCCGTACCGTGTGCGGCCGTCCGGCCGCTACCGTTGGCATATGCGCCGCGGCGCGTGAACGGCAGGTCTACGGGAGGACACCGGTGAACGACACGGACGACCCGGCCCGCCGCGAGGTGCGTCTGCCGCACCTGCGGCTGGACGACCTGCTGGACGAGCTCCAGGGCCGTCTCCAGGCGGCCCGCGGCACCAGGGACCGGATCCACAGCCTGCTCGAGGCGGTGCTCTCGGTGGGCCGGGAGCTCGACCTGGAGCAGGTGCTGCGCGGGGTCGTGGAGTCCGCCACCGTCCTCGTCGACGCCCGCTACGGCGCCCTCGGCGTCCTCACCCCCGACGGCGAGGGGCTCTCCTCGTTCTACATGGTCGGCGTCGACGAGGACCGGATCGCCCAGATCGCCAGCTTCCCGGCCGGGCACGGCATCCTCGGCCAGCTCGTCCGGCACCCCGAGCCGCTGCGCCTGGAGCGGCTCTCCGACCACCCGGAGTCCTTCGGGTTCCCGACCAACCACCCGCCGATGGAGAGCTTCCTCGGCGTCCCGATCCGGGTCCGCGACCAGGTCTTCGGCAACCTCTACCTGACCGAGAAGGGCAACGGCCAGGCCTTCGACGAGGAGGACGTCGCCGTGCTCTCCACCCTGGCCGTGGCGGCCGGGGTGGCCATCGAGAACGCGCGCCTCTACGAGGAGTCCCTGCTGCGCCAGCGGCTGCTGCGGGCCAGCGCGGAGATCACCCGCAGCCTGATGTCCGGCAGCGACCGCGGCGAGGCGCTGGCGCTGATCGCCGAGCGGGCCCACGAGGTCACCGGCGCGCAGATCGCGGTGGTGGCGGTGCCGGTGGAGGGCACCGGCTCGCTCGTGCTGGAGCTCGCCTTCGGCGAGGGCGCCGAGGAGTACCGCGGACTGGTGCTCGCCCAGGACGACAGCCTGATCGGCCGGGCCTTCGCCTCCGGGCACCCGGTGGTGGTGCACGACGTCTCCAAGGACGAGAAGGCGCTGTCCGCGCTGCCCCGCACGGCCGGCATGGGCCCCGCGGTCGCGCTGCCCATCGGCAGCGGCGTCGCCGACGTGCGCGGCGTGGTGCTGCTGGTGCGCGAGACCGGACGGACGGCGTTCAACGCGACCGAGATCGAGCCGCTGCAGGGCTTCGCGGCCCAGGCGGCCGTCGCCATGGAGCTCGCCGACCGGCGCCGCGAGGCAGAGCAGATCGCGATGCTCCAGGACCGCGACCGGATCGCCCGCGACCTGCACGACCTGGCCATCCAGCGGCTCTTCGCCACCGGCATGACGCTGCAGAGCGCCGGCCGCTTCATCGACCACCCGCAGGCCTCGGAGCGGGTCATGCAGGCGGTCGACGACCTGGACGAGACCATCAAGATCATCCGGTCGACGATCTTCGGGCTCCGCTCACGCGACGACCTCACCGGCGCCGGACTGCGCTCCCGGGTGGTGCGGACCGTCGCCGAGGCGGCGCGGGAGCTCGGGTTCACCCCCAGCGTCCGCACCGACGGCCTGATCGACAACGACGTCCCGGCGGCCCTCGGCGACCACGTGGTGGCCGTCCTCTCCGAGGCGCTGGCCGACGTCGCCCGGCGCGGCCGGGCCGGGCGCGCCGACGTGGTGCTGGAGACGGCCGACGGCGAGGTCACGCTCACCGTCACCGACGACGGGGCGGACCCGGCGTCGCCCGGCGCGCGGGGCGACGGTGCCCCGGGCGGCGACGAGCCCGGCGACGAGTGGCTGCGGGGGGCGGTCCGGCGCAGCGAGGAGCTCGGCGGCTCGCTCACCCGTGAGGTCGCCGACCGCCGCGCCCGGCTGGTGGTGCGGGCCCCGCTGAAGGGCTGAACCTCCCGCGGGTGCGGGCGGGCGGAACGCTCCCTAGCCTGGAGCGGGGGGTGTTCCCGCCCGACCTCTGGAGGCCGACACCCATGAAGGCTCTCGTGTTCCACGGACCCGGACAACGCTCCTGGGAGGACGTCCCCGACCCCGAAGTCCAGGACTCCACCGACGCGGTGATCAAGGTCGACGCGGTCACCATCTGCGGCACCGACCTGCACATCCTCAAGGGCGACGTCCCCGCGGTGACGCCCGGCCGGATCCTCGGCCACGAGGCCGTCGGCACGGTGCGGAGCGTGGGCGACTCGGTCACCAACGTCGCCCCCGGCGACCGGGTGCTGATCTCCTGCATCACCTCATGCGGCCGCTGCCGCTTCTGCCGGGAGTCCCGCTACAGCCTGTGCACCGGCGGAGGGAGCTGGATCCTCGGGCACATGATCGACGGCGTGCAGGCCGAGTACGTCCGCGTCCCGTTCGCGGACACCTCCACGTACAAGCTGCCCGACAGCGTCTCGAACGAGGACGCGCTGCTGCTCGCCGACATCCTGCCGACCTCCTACGAGATCGGCGTGCTCAACGGCCGGGTCTCGCCGGGCGACGTGGTCGTGGTGGTGGGCGCCGGGCCGGTGGGCCTCGCGGCGATGACCACCGCCAAGCTCTTCTCCCCGCGCCAGGTGATCGCCGTCGACCCTGCCGCGCAGCGGCGCGAGGCGGCCCTGCGGCACGGGGCCGACGTCGCGCTCGCGCCGGACGACGACGTCAGGGCCAAGGTCCTCGAGCTGACCGACGGCCTCGGCGCGGACGTCACCATCGAGGCCGTGGGCATCCCGGCGACCTTCGAGCAGTGCACGGAACTCGTGCGGCCCGGCGGGTACATCGCCAACGCGGGCGTGCACGGAGAACCGGTCACGCTGCACCTCGAGGACCTGTGGATCAAGGGCATCACCATGACCACCGGCCTGGTCGACACCAGCACCACGCCGACCCTGCTGAAGATGGTCGCCTCCGGCGGACTGGACGTCGGCGGGTTCATCACCCACCGGTTCGGGCTGCAGGAGATGGACGAGGCCTACGACGTCTTCTCCCGCGCCGGGGAGACCGGCGCCCTCAAGGTGGCGCTCAGCGCGGGCTGACCGCCCTGGTGGCGGGGTGGCGGGGGCCCGGCGCCGCGTGCGTCGTGCGGCCCCGCCTGCGGCCGCCCCTGTGAGGCAGTTCGGGCTGTGCGAGCGCGCCATGCGAAGCCCGGGCTGTGCGGGGCGTGCTCCGGGCGCCGCCCGCGGCGTGCGGAAGCTCGGGCTGCGCGGCTCCGCCGCGTGGCTCGCGCCGTCCGTGCGGAAGCTCGGGCCGTGGGGCCCGCCGGCCCCGGCGTGGGTCCGCCGTGCGGCCCCGGCGTGGGCCCGCCGTGCGGCTCGCGACGACGAGGGCCCGGGCCGCGTCGGCACGCGCGGCACCGGGGCTCAGGTCTCGCGGAGTGGCTCGTACGCCTCCTCGGCGAGACCGAACGTCCAGGCGACGCCCTCGCGGGCGGTCCGGGTGCGCGGCGGAACCCGCAGCCAGTACGTGCGGAACGTCCCGTCCGGCTCCGGCGTCGAGTTCACCACCTCGACCATCACCACCGGCTCGTCGTCCACCAGGTCGATGCGCCACAGCACCCCCGCCTCGTCCCGGTGCAGCGGCCGCGCGCCGGAGTCGGCGAGGTAGCGGTCGTAGCCGTAGTGCTCCAGCATCACCCGCCGCAGCTCCGCGTTCTCCTCGCCGCGTATCCGCTCCGGCGTGAGTGACGGCAGCTCCGCCAGGAACGCGGCGGGCACCGGCATGCCGCGCCAGGCGTACAGCGCGAACCCGTCCGGGTAGGCGAGCGCCGGGCCGTCGCCGCGGTCGAGCCGCCCGTTCTCGTCCCGATGCAGCTCCACCGGACGCTCGCAGATCACCGCGACGTTCTCGTAGGGCCACCACCAGCCGGCGGCGCCCGCCACCGCCGCCGCCCCGTCCAGCGGAGCGCGGTCCGTGTCGAAGGCGCACAGCCAGGCCGCGTCGTGCTGGCCGAGCACCGCGTCGAGGAGCAGCAGGCGTATCCGTGTCCGTGCCGCCGCGTCGTCCCCGGCCAGTTCGTCGGTCAGCGCCGCGGTGATCCGCTCGGTGAGCAGGCGGGTGGTCTCCCACAGCAGTCCGCCCGTCGCCGCCCAGTGGGAGCCCCAGCCCGCCGGCCCCAACGCGGCGCCCAGCCGCTCGCGTTCGGCCGCCCACGGCGCCGTGCGTACGGCGTCGCGGACGCTGCGCCCCAGCCCCTCCGCGGCCGGCAGCAGGGTCACGGCCTCGCGGGGGGAGGCGGCCCATATGATCCGCTCCGGTCCGGACAGTCCCGCCCTGCGGTAGGCGAGGCGCACGCCCTCCTCCGCCGCGGCGCGGTCCGCCGGACCCGTCCGTGCCGCCGCACGGCGCCATCGCGCCACACCCCCGGCCGTGATCACCCCGCCGGTCGTCGTCGCGTCGTTCGTCATCGTCATCTCCCCGCCCTCTCGCGCCACTTGCCTTGCCGTCCCGCCCGGTGGTCCCGGCCCCGCCTCAGTCGGCCACCAGCCGCACGGAACCCGGCACGTACTCCCGCTGCCTGATCACCCGGTACCAGCCCTTCGGCAGGGGCATCGCCGCGTGCTCCTCGTGCACGACCCGTCCTCCCTCGGGGAGATGGAGCAGCAGCGGGCCGAACGGGCCGCTGTCGCGCACCAGTCGGCCCGCGCCGACCACAGCGTGGGCATGGCCGGTCACCTCGCCCAGAGCGAGCACCAGCCGCCCCCGGCCGTCCCTCGCCTCGCCCGGCGCGTCCACCGCCTGACGCGGCACCGCCTCGGCGGCCACGGGCACGATCAGCACGTCTCCCTGCCGGTACACAGAGCTCTCCCCTCGACTCCGCGCCGGGGCCGTCGCCCGGACACGTCTTCGACAGTAGGAGCCGCCACCGACAACGCACCGTCGCGGAACGTCCCCGCCGTCGTCACTGTCGGTGGCGCTTGGTAGAACTTCCGACGGAGCGGCAATTCAGCTGTTCGAACCGGGGACCGTCAGGAGAGCGCGCGCATGACCGTCAACCACCACCTCGACGAGCTGTACGGCCTGCCCTCGTTCACCTTCCCGGAGCCCGGACAGGAGAGCGCGCTGCCCGAGCCGGAGACCGTCGCCTGGCGCCTCTCCGTCGACGTGTACGACTCGGACGAGGAATGGGCGCAGGTGTTCGCCCGGTTCGCCGGGGCCGTGGATCTGGCCCGCGTGCGCGCCCTGATCGTCGGCGCGTGGAACGACGCCTACGAGAAGTCCAGCAAGGAGATCGTCGAGGCGATCGTGGCGGCCCGCGACCGGCTCCCCGCACTGCGCGCCCTCTTCCTCGGCGACATGACGAGCGAGGAGTCCGAGATCTCCTGGATCATTCAGTCGGACGTCACCCCGCTCCTGGAGAACTTCCCCGGACTGCGCTGGTTCGGTGTACGCGGCGGCAGCAGCCTCGTCTTCCCGCCCGTACGTCACGAGGCGCTGGAGACGCTGGTGGTGGAGACCGGCGGCCTCGGCGCCGAAGTGGTGCGTGGCATCGCGGCGAGCGACTTCCCGGCGCTGGAGAACCTGGACCTGTGGCTGGGGTCCGACATGTACGGCGGTGACGCCGAACCCGGCGACCTCGAACCGATCCTGGCCGGCACCCGGCTGCCCTCGCTGCGGTACCTCGCGCTGCGCAACAGCGTGATCCAGGACGGGATCGCCGAGGCGCTGGCCGGCGCCCCGGTCGTGGCCCGGCTGGACGTACTGGACCTCTCCATGGGCACCCTGACGGACGAGGGGGCGGCCGCGCTGCTGGCGGGCCAGCCGCTCACCCACCTCAGGAAGCTGGACCTGCACCACCACTACCTGGGCGCGGACCTGAGGGACCGTCTCCGGCGGACGCTCGAACCGGCCGGTGTCGAACTCGACCTCGACGAGGACGACGCCGAGTCCTGGGAGGACGAGGGCGAGATCCACCGCTACATCGCCGTGGCCGAATGAGCCCGGCCGTGAACTTCCGCTCCGGCCATCTTCAGCGCTTCCACGGCCTGCCGGTCTTCGCGCTCCCCGCCCCGGGGCAGGGAGACGGGCCCTTCCCCTCCCCGGCGACGGTGGCCTGGCGCCTGTCGGGAGCGGCCTGGGACCAGCCCTTCACCCCCGTCTGGCGGCGGTTCCTCGACGAGGTGGCGGTCGAGGAGGTCACCGCCCTCGTGATCGGCACCTGGTGGGACGACGACCACAGCACCGCCATCACCGCCACCGTCGACCGTCTCGTCGAGGAGAGCCACCGCTTCCCCGCCCTGCGCGCCCTTCACCTCGCCGACGTGGTGAGCGAGGAGGTCGAGATCTCCTGGATCCAGCTCTGCGACCTGACCCCGCTGCTCAAGGCCTTCCCGCTGCTGGAGAAGCTCGGCGTGCGCGGCGGCGACCACCTTGACGTCGCCCCGACGCGCCACGAGGCGCTGCGGGACCTGCGCATCGAGTCGGGGAACCTGCCCCGGCAGATCGTCCAGGGCCTCGGCGGATGCGACCTGCCCGCGCTGGGGCACCTCGACATCTGGCTGGGAGCGCGGGACTACGGCGGGGACACCACCGTCGAGGACGTCCTGCCCCTGCTGCACCCCGAGGGCCGGCTGCCCGCGCTGCGCCACCTCGGCCTGGCGAACAGCGAGATCCAGGACGAGATCGCCTCCGCCGTGGCCGGGGCGCCCGTGGTGCCGCAGCTGGAGTCCCTCAGCCTGGCCAAGGGCACCCTGGGCGACGAGGGAGGCTCCGCGCTGCTGGCCGGGCAGCCGCTCACCCACCTGCGGACCCTGGACCTGAGCCACCACTACCTCAGCGACCCGATGGCCGCACGGCTCCGTTTCGCCCTGGAGCCGCACGGCGTGCGGCTGCTGATGGGCCGTGCGCTCTCCCACGGCCCGGGAGGGCGTTATGTCGCCGTCGCCGAGTGACCGCCCCACCCGGTTCGCGGTGGTCGGCAACCCGGAGAACCGCCGGGTCGCCCTCTTCGCGGCCGCGGTACGCGAGGCCGGGCTGCCCGCGCCGCGGGTGGTGCCGTGGCTGGACGTCCTGCGCGACGGCGGGGCGCGGTTCTCCGCCGAGGAGACCGTCCGGATCGACTCGCCCGGCGAGAACCCCGAGGTCGACCGGATCCTGCGCGGCGTCGACGATCCCGCCCGGGTCGAGGGATCCGCGCGCTGGTACCGGCACTTCACCGCCGCCGCCCGCACGCTGACCGGCGGCCGCCGTCTCGACGACGCAGCCGAACTCGCGGTCCTCTTCGACAAGCGCCGCTGCCACGCCGTGCTGCGCGAGGCCGGGGTCCCGGTGCCCGTGTCACCGACCTCCGGCCCGGACGCGCCGCCGGTCCGCGGCTGGGACGACGTGCGGACGCTGATGCGCGAGCACGGCATGCCCAGGGTCTTCCTCAAGCTCGCCCACGGCTCCTCGGCCTCCGGGGTGCTGGCGATCGAGACCGCCTCCGGCGGCCGGATCCGCGCCACCACCTCGGTGGAACGCGCCGGTGACGGGCGGCTGTTCAACTCGCTGCACCTGCGGCGCCACGACGCCGAGCGGGAGATCGCCGCCGTGGCCGACGCGCTGGCCCCCGACGGACTGCACCTGGAGCGCTGGGTGCCCAAGGCGGCCGTCGACGGCCGGACCTGCGACCTGAGGGTGGTGGTCGTCGCCGGACGGGCCACCCACGCCGTGGTACGCACCAGTCGCTCGCCCCTGACCAACCTGCACCTCGGCGGCGAGCGCGGTGACCTGGCCGCCGTCCGTACGGCCGTCGAGGCCGCCGGCGGCGACTTCGCCGGCCTGCTCGCCGTCTGCGAGCGGGCCGCCGCCTGCTTCCCCCGCACCCTCTGCGTGGGCGTCGACCTGCTGCCCGCCGTCGGCTGGCGGCGCTTCGCCGTCGGCGAGGTCAACGCCTTCGGCGACCTGCTGCCGCGCCTCACCGGACTGCCCGGCAGCGGCGCCGAGGGACTGGACACCTACGCCGCCCAGATACGCGCCGCCCCGCGCGCCACGACGCCTCCCGCACCACCGCACACGACGCCCCTGGTGCCACCGGACACGACGCCCCCCGCACCACCGCACACGACGCCCTTCGCGCCACCGCACAGTACGAGGAACCTCCATGCCCCCGCAGCCACCGTCGCTCCTCGCTGAGCCGGACATGAACGAGATCGTCGGCAGTCACGACCTGCTGATGGTCACCCTGGACACCCTCCGGTACGACGTGGCCGTCGAACTGGCCGAGGCCGGGCGCATCCCGAACCTCGCCCGCCACCTGCCCGGCGGGCGGTGGGAGGAGCGGCACGCGCCGGGGAGTTTCACCTACGCCTCCCACCAGGCGATGTTCGCCGGTTTCCTCCCCACCCCGGCCCGGCCCGGCCCTCATCCGCGGCTTTTCGCCGCCCGGTTCGCGGGCAGTGAGACCACGGCCCCGCGCACCTTCGTGTACGACACCCCCGACCTGGTCTCCGGGCTGGCCGGGGTCGGGTACCACACGGTCTGCGTGGGCGGAGTCGGCTTCTTCAACAAGCAGGCCCCGCTGGGCTCCGTGCTGCCGGGGCTCTTCGCGGAGTCGCACTGGGAGCCGGAGTTCGGCGTGCCCTCGCCCACCTCCTTCGAGGCCCAGGTGGCCTGCGCCGAGAAGGCGGTGGCCCGGCTCCCGCGGGAGCGGCGGCTGTTCCTCTTCCTCAACGTCTCGGCCCTGCACCAGCCCAACTGGTTCCACCTGCCCGGGGCGACCCGGGAGGACGGGGACACCCGGGCAACCCACGCGGCGGCCCTGGAGTACGTGGACCGGCACATCGGCCGTCTCTTCGCCGCCATGAGCAGCCGCCGCCGGTGCTTCGCGCTCGTCTGCTCCGACCACGGGACCGCCTACGGGGACGACGGCTGGACGGGTCACCGTCTCGGCCACCCCGTGGTGTGGACCGTGCCCTACGCCCACTTCTTCCTCGACCACGACGAGGCAACGCGATGAACGCCCCGGCCCCAGCCCCGGTCCCTGCTCCCGCCGGCACCCCCGTCGCCCTCGAGGCGCCTGCCGGCCCGCGCCCGTACAGCCATTACGTGTACGCCTACCCCCACAAGACCGCCTACCGGCGCCTGGACCCCCGGCCCGCGCTGCGCGACCTGTGGGCCGGCGAGCCCAAGGACGCGCTCTCGCTCTACCTCCACATCCCGTTCTGCGAGGTCCGCTGCGGCTTCTGCAACCTGTTCACCCGGATCGGCGCACCCGAAGGGCTGGCCGGCGCCTACCTGGACGCCATGGACCGGCAGGCCTCCGCCGTGCGCGAGGCCCTGGGGGACGGGCCGGTGCGGTTCGCCACCGCCGCGTTCGGCGGCGGCACCCCCACCTTTTTGACCGCCGCCGAGCTGGAGCGGCTCTGCGACATCGCCGAGCGGCGCACCGGCGTGGACCTGCGCGCCGTCCCGCTTTCCGTGGAGGCCTCCCCGGCGACCGCCACCGCCGACCGGCTCGCCGTCCTCGCGGAGCGTGGCGCCACCCGGCTCAGCCTGGGCGTCCAGAGCTTCGTCGACTCCGAGGCGCGCGCCGCCGTCCGCCCGCAGCGCCGGGCCGACGTGGAGGCCGCCCTCGGCCGGATCCGGGACGCCCGGATACCCGTCCTGAACATCGACCTGATCTACGGCATCGACGGCCAGACCGAGCGGACCTGGCGCGAGTCGCTGGACGCGGCGCTCGCCTGGAACCCGGAGGAGATCTACCTCTACCCGCTCTACGTCCGCCCGCTGACCGGCCTCGGCCGGCTGGGCGCCGACGCGGACGCCGCCTGGGACCGGCAGCGCCTCGCGCTCTACCGTCTGGGCCGCGACCACCTGCGCGAGCGCGGTTACGAGCAGCGGTCCATGCGCATGTTCCGCCGCGCCGACGCCCCCGCGACCGGGGAGGAGGACTACGCCTGCCAGACCGACGGCATGATCGGACTGGGCTGCGGGGCCCGCTCCTACACCCGGGCCCTGCACTACTCGTTCGACTACGCCGTGGACATGCGGGAGATCCGCGCCATCGTCGACGACTGGACCACGCGCCCCGCCGAGGACTTCGGGTACGCCGAGTACGGCCGGGAGATCGACGCCGACGAGGCCCGGCGCCGCCACCTGCTCCAGTCGGTGCTGCAGGCCGACGGCATGGACGAGGCCGACTACCGCGCCCGGTTCGGGGCGGGCCCCGAGGAGCACTTCCCCGGGGAGCTGGCCCGTTTCGCCGCCCGCGGCTGGCTGGACGGGGCCGCGCCCGCCGGGCTGCTGCGGCTCTCCGAGGAGGGCCTGGCCCACTCCGACGCGCTCGGCCCCGAACTGTTCTCGCCGGCGGTCCGCGCCGCCATGGCCGCCTACGACCTGAAGTGAGCGGACCGCGATGGATCTGACGCTGCTGTACCGGGGGCCGCTGGCCTCCTGCGACTACGACTGCCCCTACTGCCCCTTCGCCAAGCGGCGCGACACCACCGCCCAGCTGCGCGCCGACCGGGCGGCCCTGGAACGCTTCACCGACTGGGCGGCCGCCCGGAAGGAGGACACGCTCTCGATCCTGTTCACTCCGTGGGGCGAAGGCCTGGTGCGGTCCTGGTACCGGCGGGCCGTGGTGCGGCTGTCCCGGCTGCCGCACGTGCGCCGCGTCGCCGTCCAGACCAACCTCAGCTGCCGCACGGACTGGCTGTCCGAGGCCGACGCGGACACCGTCGCCCTCTGGTGCACCTACCACCCCGGACAGACGCCCTACGAGCGCTTCCTCGCCAAGACGCACGACCTGACGGCGCGCGGGGTGCGCTTCAGCGTGGGCGTGGTGGCACTTCCGGAGCACCTGGACCACGCCCGGCGGCTCCGCGCCGATCTGCCCGAACGGGTGTACCTGTGGGTCAACGCGGCCGAAGAGCACACCTATACGGACGAGGAGGCCGAGCCGTGGACCGCGCTGGACCCGCTGTTCCCGTACAGCCGCCATCCGCACCGCAGCGCGGGCCTGCCCTGCCGGACGGGGGAGTCGGTGGTCTCGGTGGACGGTGACGGAACGGTCCGCCGCTGCCACTTCGTCCGTGCGGAACTGGGCAATCTGTACGACGATTCGTTCCGTACGGCTTTGCGCCCCCGTGCCTGCCCGCTCGCGTCCTGCGACTGTCACATCGGCTACGTCCACCTCGAGACGCTGCCCCTGTACGACGTCTTCGCGGGCGGGGTCCTGGAGCGGATCCCCGCCGACATCCCGTCAGCAGGCGTGCCCATGCGACTCGAAACACCGAGGCGCTATTGACGCGTGCATGACTGATCGGTTGGAGTGGGGGCGCCCTCATGACACGGCCGCCCCCGCGGCCGCTCCGGCGACCTGGAGGAACCCTTGAGCACACGAACCGCGCTCCGCACGCGCACGGCCCGCTTCAGACGTACCGCCGTGCCCGCGCTGGGCGCGCTGCTGGCGGCCGCCCTGATGGTGACGAGCGCTCCTGCCGGCGTCGCCGCACCCGCCCCGGACCGCGGGGTGGCCGCCGAGGAGACGGCCGGGTCGGTGGCGCGTGCCTTCGCGCGGTCCGCCGCCGAGTACGGGGTGCCGCGCGACCTGCTGGTGGCCGTCGCCTACGGCGAGAGCCGCCTGGACGGCCACGACGGCGAGCCCAGCCAGGCCAACGGCTACGGCGTGATGCACCTGGTCAGCAACCCCGACCAGCGCACCCTCGAGCGGGCGGCCGGCCTCACCGGGCTGTCCGCGGAGCGGCTGCGCGAGGACACCGTCGCGAACATCCGCGGCGGCGCCGCGGTCCTGCGGGCCCTCGCCGACGAGCGGGGCCTCGGCGCCGCGGACCGCCGGGACCCGGCCGCCTGGTACGAGACGGTGGCCGCATACGGCGGCGCGAAGGACGACCGGGCCGCCCGGCTCTACGCGGACGCGGTGTACGACCTTCTCGGCCAGGGGCTGACCGCCCGGGCCGAGACCGGCGAGGCGGTGACGGTCGCCCCCCGGGCGGTCGAGCCCGACCGGGGGAAGCTCGAGCGCTCGACGACCGGCGAGTTCGGCGTCCAGAGCACCGACTACGCGTCCGCCCTGTGGGTGCCCGCCGACGCCTCCAACTACACGGTCGGACGCACCTCCTCCATCACCCATGTGGTCATCCACGTCACCCAGGGGTCGTACGCGGGGTCCATCAGCTGGTTCCAGAACCCGTCCTCCGACGTGAGCGCGCACTACACGATCCGCTCCTCGGACGGCCAGGTCACCCAGTCGGTCCGGGAGAAGGACACCGCCTGGCACGCCCGGTCCGGCAACCCCTACAGCGTGGGCATCGAGCACGAGGGGTACATCAGCGAGCCCAAGTGGTTCACCGACGCCATGTACCGCTCGTCGGCCGCCCTCACCAAGCACCTCGCCGACCGGTACAACATCCCCAAGGACCGCACGCACATCGTCGGCCACGTCGAGGTGCCGGGCAACGACCACACCGACCCCGGGCCCTACTGGGACTGGACCTACTACATGCAGCTGGTCGGCGGCACCAACACCGGCGGCCAGGTCCAGCTCAGCTTCCCGGCCTACACCTCGATCAGCGCCGGCTCCACCGGTGACCTGGTCCGCGCCGCCCAGTACCTGCTCAACCAGCAGGGTCACAACGCCGGCACGGTCGACGGCATCTTCGGCTCCGGGACCACCGCCGCCGTGAAGTCCTTCCAGACCGCCAAGGGCCTCACCTCCGACGGCGTGGTGGGCGCCCGCACCTGGACGGCGCTGCTCACCGCGGGGACCAAGCCGGTCCTCCAGCAGGGCAGCTCGGGCGCCGACGTGCAGCGCCTGCAGCGCGGGCTGACCGCGGCGCTCGGCCGGACCGTGAGCGCCGACGGCGTCTTCGGCTCGGGCACGGCGACCGCGGTCCGCGACTACCAGACGAGCCGCGGCCTGACCGCCGACGGCATCGTGGGCTCCGGCACCTGGGGAGCGCTCCAGGCCGGCCGCTGACAGCCGCCGCCCCGCTGGTCCCCGCCGGTCGTACGACCGGTTCCGCCACCCCCGCGCGTACCTCGCGGGGGTGGCGGCGTTTCCGGCCCCCCGCCCCACAACTGCCGTGCCGTCACGTAATCTTCACGGTCGCGGACCGTTGTCGGAGAAACAGTGTGGAGGGGGCCGACCGGTGGCTGAGGAATCCCCGGGGCCGCGGGTGCGGCTGCCGCAGCTGAGGCTGGACGAACTGCTGGGCGAGGTGCAGGCCCGGCTGGACGCGGCCAGGGGTACCCGCGACCGCGTGCACAGCCTCCTGGAGGCCGTCCTGTCGGTCGGCAGGGAGCTCGACCTGCAGCAGGCGCTGCACGGCATCGTGGAGGCCGCCGCCGTCCTGGTCGACGCGCGGTACGCGGCGCTCGGCGTGATCGGCCCGGACGGACGGCGCCTGTCCGCCTTCCACACCATCGGCGTGAGCGACGAGCAGATCGCCGAGATCGGACCCTTCCCGGAGGGGCACGGCATCCTCGGCGAACTGATCCGCCACCCCGAACCGCTGCGGCTCACCAAGCTGTCCGAACACCCCGCCTCGTACAGCTTCCCGCCCCACCACCCGCCGATGAACAGCTTCCTGGGCGTCCCGATCCGGGTCCGCGACCAGGTCTTCGGCAACCTCTACCTCACCGAGAAGCGGGGCGGCGCCCAGTTCGACGAGGACGACGAGTCCGTGCTGTCCACCCTGGCCGTCGCGGCCGGCGTCGCCATCGACAACGCCCGCCTGTACGAGGAGTCACGGCTGCGCGAGCGCTGGCTGCGGGCCAACGCCGAGATCACCCACAGCCTGATGTCCGGCACCGGCCGTTCCGACGTGCTCGGCCTGATGGCCGAGCGGGCCCGGGAGATCACCGGCGCCGCCCGCGCCGTGGTCGCGGTGCCACTGGACGACGACGGCTGCCTGCGGGTGGAACTGGCCACCGGCGAGGGCGCGGACGAACTCGGCGGCCTGGTCCTCAAGGTGGGGGAGAGCCTGCTGGGCCGCTCCTTCTCGACGGCCGCCCCGGCCTTCTGGTCGGACCGCCCGGCGGACGGCGGGGGACTCCCGGACGACGTCTCGCTGCTGCCCGGCCGGGGTCCGGCCGTCGCCGTGCCCATCGGGGACGGCGGTCAGGGCGTCCGCGGCGTCGTGCTGCTGGCCCGTCAGGCGGGCGGATCGGCCTTCACCGGCGAGGAGACCGAGCAACTGCAAGCCTTCGCGGCGCAGGCGGCGATCGCCATGGAGCTCGCCGAACGCCGCCGCGACGCGGAACAGATGGCGGTGCTCCAGGACCGCGACCGCATCGCCCGCGACCTGCACGACCTGGCGATCCAGCGGCTCTTCGCCACCGGGATGACGCTGCAGAGCGCGGGGCGGTTCATCGAGCACCCCGTCGCGGCGGACCGGGTGCTGCGGGCGGTCGACGACCTCGACCAGACCATCAAGATCATCAGGTCCACCATCTTCGGACTGCGCGCCCGGGCCGACGAGGGCACCGCCGGCCTGCGCTCGCGCCTGGTGGGCGTCGCCGGCGAGGCCGCCCCCGTCCTCGGCTTCGCGCCGGGCGTGCGGATGGAGGGCCTGGTGGACACGGTCGTCCCCGCCCGCACGGCCGACGACCTGGTGGCGGTCCTCTCCGAGGCCCTGACCAACGTCGCCCGCCACGCCCACGCGGACCGGGTCGACGTGATCGTCGAGACCGACGGCCGCACGGTCCGCCTCACGGTCACCGACAACGGCGTCGGCCTCACCCCGGGCGGACGGCGCAGCGGCCTGCGCAACATGACCGAACGCGCCGAACAGTGCGGCGGCGCGCTGCGGCTGGACACACCGCCGGAGGGCGGCACGGCGCTGACCTGGGAGGTGTCGCTCCCGGCCGAGGGCTGAGGCTCCTTCGGCCGGGACGGCCGGGCGCTGCGGGTCGGTCGGTCCCGGACCGCCCCATCACTCCCAGGCACGCGGAACCTCAGCCCCGAGGCGGCCTTTCCGCCCCGGGCCCACGGGCCGTAGGCCACTCGCAGCGGACCTCAGAGGGAAGCGAGGAAGGTCAGCAGGGCCTGGTTGTAGGCCCGCGGGTTCTCCAGGTTGGGCAGGTGCATCGCCTCGGGGACGCGGACGCTCTCGCCCCGCTCGACCGCACCGGTCACCGCCGCCGTCGCGGCGAGGAAACCGGGGGAGTCGTGCTCGCCGTCCAACGCCAGCACGGGGACCTTCGCCAGCTCGCCGAGGCGCGCGGGCACGTCGGGGACCATCACCAGGAGGTTGGGCTCGTCCGGCGTGTGCTTGGCCATCGTGCCCGCCAGCGCCTTCCGGAGCAGTTCCACCGCCTCGGGATCATGACGGTGCATCGAGGAGAGCGGCCAGTCGGGCGGGAAGGTCGGCATCGGCGGCGGCTCGTTCGGGTCGTGGCCGGGCGGGAGCGGCATGACCCCTCCGCCGGAGATCACCAACGCCCGCACGGTGTCCGGGTGTTCCAGCGCGGTCTCCACGGCGATGCCCGAGCCCATGGACACCCCCACCACCACGGCCGGTCCGGCGTCCAGGTGGCGGATCAGGGCCGCCACGTCGTCGGCCACCCGGAAGGGACGGCTCGCGTTGGCCGAGCGGCCGTGCCCGCGCAGGTCCATCGCCACCACGTGGAAGCGCTCGGCCAGTTCGGGGACCTGCCACCGCCAGACGGTGTGGTCGGCGAAGCCGGAGTGCAGGAGGACGACCATCGGGCCGTCGTCGGGGCCTGCTTCGGTGTAGGCGAGCTCACCGTCGTCACTGAGGAACGTCTTCATGACAACCAAGGTGTCATTGTTTCGCGGAGTTGACAACCGAGGTGTCATAATCGGGGCGTGGACGACGTGAGTGAAGAGCAGCGGCCGACGACCGGCCCCATGGACCCCGACGCCCGGGCCCGCCGGCTGACCGAGGTCTTCGACCTGGTCGGCCCGCTGTACCACAAGGTGTTCCGCAAGGTGGAGCAGGAGACCCCGGTCGACGGGGTGAGCGTCGGCGTGCGCGCCGTCCTCGACCTCCTGGACCGGCACGGCCCGCTGACCGTCCCCCGGATGAGCCGCGCACAGGCGCTCAGCCGCCAGTTCGTGCAGCGCATGGTCAACGACGCCGTCGCCCGCGGCTTCGCGGAGAGCCGGCCCAACCCCGCGCACCGGCGCTCCCCGCTGATCGCCCTCACCCCCGCCGGGGCGCAGGCGGTGGCCGCCGTCACCGCCCACGAACGCACCCTGCTGCGCCAGGTCGACGGCGACCTCACCCACGAGGACGTGGACGCCTGCCTGAAGGTCCTGGGCCGGATGCTGGACCTGTTCGCCGACGTGGACATGGAAGGCCCCGTCCCGCTCGCCCCGCCGCGCGGGCGGGTCGAGGGGGACCGGCCCTGACCCATGCCGAGTGGCAGGCGCCCACCGGGTCAACTCCGCCGCCTGGCAACGCCCTTGTCCGGATGCCCGCTTGTGGATCTTCAGTTCGGGAGATCTGCTGTGGGCGTCGCGGCCGCAGGGCCGCAGCAGCGCGGGGACGCCGGCCGCCGGTCCCGTGCCAGGGGCGGGAGGAACCCACGACATGCTCTCCACCGACATCACCGGGGCGCTCGACGACATGCCCCCGCATGCCTCGTCGGAGTACCAGGCGCGGGCAGGCGCCCTCTGCGACGGCTGACCGAGGAGGAGATGACGGCTCTCGAGACGCTGGTCACCGCCCCCGGCAACCGCAAGCGCGGCTTCGACGCGCTGTACGTCCTGCTCGCCCGCCACCGCAGGTCGCTGGACTCCGACCGCTTCCGCCGCCTCTACGAGCGCCACGCCGGACACTTCGACGACATGCCCATGCGGGCCGTGCTCGACTCCGACATGGCCATGCTGCACCCCGGCGGCCCGGACCTGCCGAGTTCGGTCGAGTTCGCCGCACGGGCACTGGACGCCTACCCCAACAACCAGCCCCTGGTGGCCCATCACGCGCGCACGCTGGCGGAACTGGGCTGGTCCGGCGTCGAGATCCCCGAGGCGGACCTGACAGGCGCTGGCACGGGTGGAGCGCTCGATCGAGGCGGACCCGGAACGGGCGAGGTTCCGCGCGGTCAAGGGCCAACTGTGCGCCCTGCTGGGCAGGTACGAGGAGGCCGAGGCCGCGATCCAGCGGGCCATGGAGCTCGAGGACTCCAGCCTGAACGGCTACGCCATCCGGGTCATCGAGTACCAGCGGCTGCGCGCCGACGTCCGCCTCCGCGCGGAGACCGGCCGCATCCGGCAGTCCCTGCACGAGACGACGCGGCGGCTGGAGCAGGAGATGGACCAGCGGCTCACCGCGGTGGCCGAGGCCATCCGGCAGCGCGAGGAGGGCGAACTGGCCAAGCTGCGCTCGGAGTCGCTGGGCACGCTGGGCCTGCTCGCCGCGGTGATCGCGTTCATCGTCACCAGCGTCCAGGTCGCCGACAAGATGCCGCTCTCCGACGCCCTGCGCCTGCTGGCCGGCATCGCCGGCGTCCTGACCCTGGTCTTCACCGTCTTCGCCGGCGTCTACGCGGCGGTCCGCTCCTGGTGGCTGGCCGCACCGGTACTGCTGGGCTTCGCGCTCTTCGGCTACGCCAGCCTCGGCTGACCGGCCGCGGGCCCGCCTGGTTTCCCGGAGTGGATGGTGATACTCCGTGGACGGCTCTATGTTGAGACTTCGTGCCAGGCGCAATGGTTCGAATAGCAGCGGAGCACAACGAAGTTGACTCACGGGGGTGGTCACTGTGGCATGGGACGAATGGGATCAGCTCAAGCGGCAGGCCGCCGGTCACCACGGTGACGGCGGCCACATGCGGTTGAACCAGCTGCCTGCGGAGGGCGGCGGCAGTGGGGGCGGCCAGGACCTTGTCGTCCGCCAGGACGACCTGGGTGCCGTCGGCCACGAGGCGTTCGAGCTCCACGCCGACCTGCGCGAGAAGGCGGACGTCGCCGGGATGGGCCTCGACGACCAGGGGTCCGGCTCGTCCATGAGGGCCGCCACCGAGCTGAAGAGCTCCAACTTCGCCATGGGCGACAGCCTCTCGCTGACCGTGGAGGTCTGGACGGGGCAGCTGAAGTCGCTCCTCGACGCGTGTGCCCACATCTCGAACCACTTGGACTTCTCGAAGAAGCTCCACGCGAACGACGACGCGCAGGTGGAGGCGTCGATCAGGGGGCGGGACGGCTCGGGGGCGCCCGTCTCGGAACTGGACAAGTACTTCAAGTAGCGGCGGGGGATCGCGTTGTCCGGCATCACCATGACCGACCTGACCGAGGTCGACCTCGGGAAGCTGAAGACCGCCGTCGACGACTGGAAGAAAATCGTCGACGACCTCAAGACGCTGGCCGAACGGGCCGAAAAGGGCATGCTGGCCAAGTCGGAGTCCGCGCGTTGGGCCGGCGTCAACTCCGACATCACGCGGCCGTTCGTCCGCAAGACCGCCAAGGAGTTCTCGGACGCCCACGCCGAGGCGAACAGTATCTACCAGGTCATCGAGGACGGGCACAGCGAGCTGCTCGCCCTCCAGAAGAAACTGGCGGCGGTGAACCAGGACGCGGCCCAGCATGGGCTGAGGGTCGCCGACAACTTCGACGGCAGTGTGCGTGTCTTCTATCCCCGCGACCGTACGTCGAACGACCAGCACACCGACGCCGAGCGGAAGGTGGCGCAGGGCTTCGCAGACCGCATCGCCGAGATCGTCTCGCACGCCCGGGAGATCGACGACTCGGTGACCATGGCACTGGCCAGAAGCCACCGGGGCGACACGTACAACTTCGGCCACGACACCTACACCTCGCTGGACGATGCCCAGGCACAGCGCGCCGAGGAGCTGGCGAAGAAGAGCCTGCGGCTCTACAAGGAGGGGAAGGAGCTCTCGGAGGGCGAGCTCCGCGAGCTGGCGACCCTCGTCAAGTACAACGCGGACGACAAGGAGTTTGCGACCGATCTCTATCGCTCCCTCGGGCCGGAGGGAGCGCTGCGTTTCCAGGCGCAGTTGTCGCTCGACGGCACCGCCGAGGGCGGCGAGCAGATGCGGCTCGCACGGACCATCCAGACCGGCATGGGCACGGCACTGGCCACCGCCATCCCAGGCCTGGGTGACCAGTGGACCGACGACCTGATCAAGCTCGGCAAGTCGGAACTCGACCTGCAGATGTCCGGCAACCGAGTGGCCCCGATGGGCTACCAGGTCCTCGGCAACCTGCTGCGCGAGGGCGAGTATCCGAAGAAGTTCCTCGACAAGGTCGCCGACGACATGATCGCCTACGAGCGGGGTGGCGGCAGTTGGAGCCGGCCGGACGGCAGCTACTCAGGCATGAAGGACTTCGGCCTCAACGCCACCGGCCAGGGCGGACGCGGCTGGGATCCGATGACCGGGCTGCTCGAGGCCTACGGGCACAACCCCGACGCCGCGACGGACTTCTTCGGTCGCAACGCCGCCGGTCCGGGCGAGGAGATGACCAACCTTCATTACCTCCTCGGAGACCTCGGCGGCCCGGACGGGAACGAGCCCAAGCGTGACGGCGCGCGGCAGTGGATCCCCGACGTGACAGCCCCGATGGCCCAGGACAAGATCGTCTATCACGGTAAGGACGCACTGGGGCATGCCCTCGAAGCCGCGGTCACGGGTCTCCCGTACGACCACGCGGGGACGGGGACGCACCCGGAGCACACTCCCGAACGTCAGGCGATCATGCAGGAGATCGTGCGGGAGGTCGCCTCCGACCCCAGCCTGTCCGACGACCTCATGGCGGACAGCTTCGGCCGTATGGCAGGCGAGTACATGCCGGAAATCAACGCGACCCTGCGCCAGTCCGACGCCTTCGACGACCTGTACGGCAATCCCCGGAAGTTCCCCGACACCCTTGCCACCGTGGAGTTCCTCGACGCGGTCGGGCGCAACCCGGACGGATACGCGGAGGCGACGCTGGGCGCGGAGAACTACTCCGCGAGCCTGATGGAGGACGTGGTGGCCCACCCCGAGAGCCACACGGGAGTCCCGGCCGAAAACCTCAAGCACGTGGCACGGGGCACCGGAACGATCGAGGGCATCCTGACCGGTGCCCGGCACGACGAAATCATCACGGGCCAGCAGCAGAGCGACAAGGACTACAACGAGGCTCTGCAGAAGAAAGCCGACCTGTTCAACTCGGTCTTCGGCTCCACGGTCGGCCTTGCCACCGAGCGGGTACCGATCGCCGGTGAGGTGATCAACGGCGTCACCGAGCACGTCGTCGGGGCGGCCGTCGAGGGCGCTGAGCGCAACACCGCCGCCAAGGGAGCGCACGAGGCCGGCCAGACGTCCTTCAACGGACGCCAGAACGCCATGGACCAAGCGGCTGCCGGCCTGAGGGCGGCGGGGGACCCCGCAGGTGTGGACCCGTCCGAACTGCGCATGGATGTGTCGGAAGAGGCAGGTGGCGGCTTTGCCGAGGGCCGCGACCTGCAGCGACAGGCGAAGGACCACTACCAGCGCAACCCTCCGAAGTGACAGTGGTGACAGGACCGTGATGACCGGCCCTCTCCCGCCGGGCGGGTGAGGAAGGGATGGGGAAGAGATGGCTGCCAGAAGTATGTCGGGCAGAACGGCGGTGCTCGGTGTCGTGGTCGTGCTGGCGCTGCTTGTGGCAGGGCTGGGGGTGTGGTGGTTCCGGTCCCGCGACGAGGCCGAGGCGCTCAAGGCACCCGTCAAGCCCTGCTGGAACGGCACACCACGGCAGGACACGATGCAGAAGCTACTGGGCCCCGGGGACCGGTTCCATCGCGAGATGAGCGCCTTCCGCGTGGCCGACGACCACTGGCCGAGCTACTGCGCCTACGACGTCGAGACCGACGGTAGCGGGGTGGCGGAGGTCCTTGACATCAATGTGAGCTGGGAGGACGAAGACCTCCCGGCCGACCCGGTCGAGGACGATCCCGTGAGCTACCGCCCGGGGGACGCCCCGACGCGGATGGATGCCGGAGTTCTCGCCTATTACCTGCGAGATGCTCAGAAGATTTACTTCGAGTGCGACACGGAGTTGCCGCCCGACGCCCCGGGCCACATCAAGCGCGACAGGTACCTGTCCGTCGAGGTCGTCGCCCGGCCGATGCGGGAGGCCGGGCTGTCCGCCCTGGAAGCTCGGCGGACCGGGCTCGACATCCTGTTCCAGATGGCCCGGGACGTGGAGAAGCAGGTCGGCTGCACCAACGACACCCACCTGCCCGCCGGGGTCCCCTCGGTGAAGGAGGCCAACTGGGCGGACTACCGGTCGTAGGCGTGGGGAACTGCTCCCCGCCGGACGGCAGCGCCCGGCGGGGCTTCAGAACGTCTCCCGGGCTAGCGGAAGTTGACGTCGCTGCACAGGAAGTAGGTCTGGTCCATGTGCGAGGCCTGCCAGATGGTGTAGATCACGGCCCGGCCGCTGCGTCCGGAGATGCTCAGCGGGACGTTGTAGTCCGAGCCGGCGGCGTAGCGGCTGGTGCGGGTGACCAGCTGGAGGTCGTTCCAGGTCAGCGCCTGGGTGAGCGGGTTGAAGCCCTGCCGGGTGACGTAGACGAGGATGTAGTCGGCACCGTGCCGGGCCTGGTCGTGCAGCTTGAGGGTGAAGCTGGAACCGACGTCCGTGGCCTTCCAGTTGCCGACCGCGTCCATGGCGTTGTAGCGGCCGCTCTCGGTCCGGCCTCCGCTGCACTGCTGGCCGTTGGGGATGACTGCCTGGAAGTTGCCCGCGGAGCCGTTGCGGTACAGGCCGTTCCAGTTCCACATGGCGTTGGTGTCGGCCTGCCAGGCCTGCCAGCACATCGGGTCCTGCTGCTGCATCGCCGGGTTCTGGAAGTCGCTTCCCCAGCGCAGCCAGCAGCCGTAGTTGCGGGTCGCGGGGTCGACCACCGAGCCGTGGGCGTAGGCGGTGCCGCTCGTGGGGACCAGCGAGAACAGCGCGGCGGTGATGAGGGAGAGGACGAGGAGCGGGCCGCGGCGTAATCGGCCGGCGAGTGCGGAACGGGTCATGGGGGTCCTCCTCGGAGGGAGCGGGACGGTCGCATGGGGAGAGCGCGCGGGAGCGCTCCCATTCCAAGGTTGCGTACATGTCAACGTCGCGACAACGTTGTATTGCGTCACTTCCGGCCCGCCTGACCGGTTCGCTGCGTGGGTCGGGTGTCCTTCGTGGGCCCTCAGCGCGGGCACGCCCGGGCGCGGGCCCGCGAAGGGGTGCTTCACAGGTCGAGCTGGTACTCCAGGGCCTTGTGCGTGGGGACGTAACCGAGGGCGTCGTTGATCCGCCGCATGTGCGTGTTGCTGTCGGCCGTGTCGGTGACCACACCGGAGAGCTCGGGGTGTTCGCGGCGCGCCAGGCGAATCGACTCGGCCTTCATCCACCGGCCGAGGCCGTGGCCGCGGTGCTCGGGGAGCACGCCGGTGCCGTAGTGCTGCCCGTCGCGCTTGCCGTCGCCCGGCACCACGAGTTCGGTGAAGCCGGCTATCGACCCGTCCGACTCGTCGACGACGGCCACCGTGGTCAGCAGGTCGCCGCGGTCGGCGACGGCCTGCGCGGCGGCCAGCACCCGCTCGACGTCCCAGGTCACGACGCCGTGGTCGGTGTCGTCCATCGGCATGTCGTCCATCGCCCGGCGCGAGCGGGCGAAGGTCTCGACCAGTTCCGCGGGGACGGCGCCGTGCCACGAGACGAGTCGGTAGCCGGGGTGCGGGCGGTCGACGATCGCGTCGAGTTCGCGCATGGCTTCGCCGGTGAGCTCGTCCAGGGCCAGCCGGGCGTAGGTCAGGGCGAGCACCTTGCGGAAACCCTTCGCCGCGAGGAAGCGGTCCCCGGGGGTGCCCGCGTCGGCCGGCGCGATCACCGACCGCCGCCCGTGCTCCCGGGCGGCAGCCACCGCCTCCGCCAGCAGCCGTGACCCGACCCCGCCGCGGCGCTCCGCCGGGTGCACGTTCACCCGCAGCTCGGCGAGGTGGTCCTGCCCCTCCTTGGCGAACACCCGGAGGAAGGCGGAGCCGAGCGGATTGCCGTCCCCGTCCTCGGCCAGCCAGGCGAGACGGTGACCGGCCGGGGTGGCGGCGGGATCGGCGAGGGCGGCGACGCGCAGGGGCAAGGGGACTCCGGAGGAGGTGCGGGGTGTGGTGAGGGGCGGACGACGCGGCCGGCCCGTCCCGTGGGCGCCACAGTCGACCACGGGACGACGCCGCCGCGCCGCCGAATTAACGGCCCGGTTCGACGGCCGGGTTCAACGGCCGGGCGCACCCGCCCGGCGGCCTCCAGCTCGTCCAGGCTGCCCGACATGATGGTCCGCACGTGGTCGGTGATGTGTCCCACGGGTCAGTCCCACCAGGCCACCGCGAGCAGCCGGGCGACGTCCTGCTCGCTGCAGCGGGTGCGGCCGAACCGGACGGCGTTGCCGACGACGGTGTCCCCGGCGCCAACCACCGTACGGACGGCCCCTCGACGTTCCCCTTCCCCACGTTCATGGTGAACCGGATCCCCGTCCCCAGGGCGCAGAACCTGCCGATGACCAGCTTCTCCGGGCCGTGGTGGTGGAGGACGTCGCGCGTCTCGAAGGCGGCCGCGTCGTCCGGGTCGTCGCACACGGGCGGCTCCCGCGGCCGGAGCACCCCGGCAGGGGCTCCGGCCGCAGGAGCGCCGGTGGTGGCGGGGCGGGTCAGCCGATGGCGATGTCGTCGACCAGGAAGACGGTCGACAGGTAGGCGTCCTCGGTGCCGGCGAACTCCAGGTTCACCGTCCGGCCCTTGTAGGCGGACAGGTCGACGGTCCTCTGCACGTAGCCGGAGCTCGCGTTCGCGTTGGACCAGATGGCCAGGGTGGTGCCGTTGACCTTGACCTTGAGGGTGTCGTAGGCGGTGGAGCCGGACTCCTGGGTGCTGACCTTCAGCCACAGGGTGAGCTTCGGGGCGCCGGTGGAGGGCACCGCGATGTCGGACTGGGACACGGACTCGACGGCGGCGGCGCCGTAGCCCATCATCCAGGCGTACCAGGACCCGCCGTGCGCGGTCTGCAGCGACGAGTTGGTGATGATGTCGTCGCTCTGGGTCCAGCCGCCGGTGCCCTGCTCGAAGCCGCCGTTGGTCAGCGCGTTCCCGGTCGGGGGCGTGGTGGACGGCGAGGGGGAGGGGGTGCCGGTGCCGGGGTCCGGCAGTGCGGTGCCGACGCCGACGGCTGCCCAGGCCTTGGAGAGCAGGTACCGCTCCTGGGAGTTGCTGCCGTACAGGTCGGCGGCGGCCTGCAGGGTGGCGGTGCGGGCGCCGGCGTAGTTGGTGGTGGAGGTCATGTAGGCGCTGAGCGCCCGGTACCAGACGGCGGCGGCCTTGTCCTTGCCGATGCCCGCGAAGGTGTCGTTGTTGCAGGTGGTGCCGTTGTGTGAGCGTCCGCCGATGGTCTTCGCCCCGGTGCCCTCGGAGGCCAGGTAGAAGAAGTGGTTGCCGATGCCGGAGGAGTAGTGGACGTCCGCCGAACCGGCGCCGGAGGTCCAGCAGGACAGCGAACTCCCGTCGGCGGCGGGGTTGTCCATGCGGCGCAGGTAGCCGTTGGACATGTTGACCTTCTCGCCGACGTAGTAGTCGCCCGGGTCGCCGGCGTCGCCGGCGTTGCCGGCGTTGCCGGCGTAGAACTCGACCATGGTGCCGAAGATGTCGCTGGTGGCCTCGTTCAGGCCGCCGGACTCGCCGGAGTAGTTGAGGTTCGCGGTGGCGGCGGTGACGCCATGGCTCATCTCGTGGCCGGCCACGTCGAGCGCGGTGAGCGGGGTGTTGCTGTTCTGGGAGGAGCCGTCGCCGAAGGACATGCAGAAGCAGTCGTCGTCGTAGAAGGCGTTCACCAGGTTGGTGCCCACGTGGACGTACGCCGGGGCGCCGCGGCCGTCGTTGCGGATGCCGCTGCGGTTGAAGGTGTCCTTGAAGTAGTCCCAGGTCTCGGCCAGGCCGTAGGCGGCGTCGACCGCGGCGCTCTCACGGCTGGAGGTGGAGCCGTTGCCCCAGGAGTTGGTGGACTTCGAGAAGGCCCGTGCGTTCTGCTTCGGGTTCGTCTGGGGGCTGTTGTACGAGTCGTAAACGACCGTGCCGCCGTGCGCCGCGTCGGTCAGGGTGTAGGTGCTGCCGGACTGGGTGGTCTCCAGCGACACCTGGCCGACGTTGACGCCGTTGCCGGTGCCGGTGACGTTCTGGTGCAGCTCGTACTGGTCCAGCAGCGCGCCGTCGCCGGCGTCCACGATCACCGCCTGACGCGAGGCCGGGCCCGCCTCGCCCGCACCGGTGACCGTCGAACGGTAGGCGAGAACCGGCACCTTGCCGACCGCGTACACCACCAGGGTGCTGTCCTCGCGACCCGCCTTCGGCTTCCGCACGTGCTGGGCGTGCTTCACGGCCGCGGCCGAGGCGTCGGCCGCCGTCAGCTTCGGCGTCGTGCCGGAGACCCGGATCGCGCCCTGGTGCGACAGGTCCGAGCCGGTGATCCGGCCGTCCTCGGCGAGGTGCACCACCAGGTCGCCGCCGATCACGGACAGGCCTCTGTAGGTGCGGTCGTAGCGCACGTGCCGGGTGCCGTCGGCGTCGAGCAGTACGTCCTTGGCCATCAGGCGCTCGCCGGGGCCCAGTTCGAGCGCGCGGGCGGTCGCGGCCGCCTTCCGGTCTGCCGTGCGTATCGCCTCGCCGCGTGCGTCGGCCGTCATCGGCCGGAAGCCGGCACCGGACCGGGCGGCGGAGCCGTCGGCGGCCGCGGTGGACTGGGTGGCCACCACGGTCACCGAGCCCAGGGCGAGTGCTGCCGCGAAAGTGACTGCCAGGGCGTTCTTGCGGTTCATCACGATCCCTCCGCCGAGCCGTGTCGGGGAAATGCCGCAGGACGTCATCTGGGGTGCGGGAGGCGTTCAGCAGCGGTTGGCTCGGCTGTGGCATGAGGCTAGGGACGCGTGAGGCGGCCGGCATCAGGGCAACCCCTTGACCTGGACCCGACAGGCCCGGTGGGCGCACCATGGCCCGATGCCAGAATCTGCGACGCGGGTGAGCGCCTTCCACGGGGCCGGTCCCGTGCTGCCGGTGGTGCCGGAGGACGTGCACGGCACCCGCCGGACGGTCCTGTTCGGGCCGCCCGGGAGCGGCAAGACCACCGCGGCCGAGGCGCTGGGGCGACGGCTGGGCCTTCCCGTCCTGCGGCTGGCCCCGCGTCCGCGGGACGCCCAGGTGCCCTGTGCCGGCCTGCTCGAACTCGCGCTGGCCCTCCAGGAACTGCCCGCCGCACGGGAGTTGGCGGCCGAACTGGACGAGATCGCCGACCGGCAGAGCTCCCCGGACGACGCCGGTTCGGCCCTGCGGCTGCGTCGGCAGACCGCCGCGATGCTGCGGGAGGCACCACCCATGACGCTGCTGGTGGACAACGCCCAGTGGCTGGACGCGGCCAGCGCGGACGTCCTGGGCTGGGCGCTGCGCCTGATCCCGGACCTCCCCGTCGTCGCGGCCGAACGCACCTGGCGCCCGGGGACCGGCGGACACTGGTGCGGGGAGGACGCGTACGCGGTGCGCGTCCCGGCCCTGACGGCCCCGCAGGTCGCGACCCTGCTGTCCTCGTACCGCCTCGCCCCCCGCGAGATCACACGCATCCACGCCCACAGCGGGGGCAACCCGGCACTGGCCCTGGCACTCGCCCAGGCCCGCGACCACGGCCACGCCTCCGTGCCGATCGCCTCGCGCACCCCGCAGGCCCCGTACGCCTCGCTCGCCCCGTACGCCGAGGACGACCTCGTTCTTCGGCCTCCGGCCCGCCCGTTGGTGGGCGCATGGCTGGGCACCGTGTCGAGGGAGGCCCAGGAACTGCTGACCCTCGCCGCACTCGACGACCGGCCCGACCTCGACCTGCTGGGCGACCTCGCCGGCCCGGCCGCCGAGAGCCTGCTGGCCGAGGCGGAGGCGGCCGGACTCGTCGACCTCGGGCAGCCCGACGGGACGGTGCGGTTCACCGCCTCCGCGATCGGCGCCGAACTGGTGGCCCGGCTGCCGGGCCACGCGCGCAGAGTCCTGCACGCCCGCCTGGCCGAGGCCGTCCGCGACAGCGGCCGCCGCGACCGGCACACCGTGCTGGCGTCCGACGCCGCCGACCCGCTCGCGGCCCACCACGCCGCCCGCGCCGCCGCCCGCGCCCGGCGGCGCGGCGAACACGCGCTCGCGGCAGAGCTCTCCCTCCTCGCCGCCCAGCGCACCCCGCACGACGACGGCGACCTGCTCACCGAACGGGCCCTGACCGCCGCCCGCGACGCCGCCCACTACGGAGACCTCCCCCGCGGCCGGGCCGCCGCCCGCCTCGTCCTTGGCCACGACACCACCCCGGCCCAGCGGGTCGACGCCCTCATCGCCCTGATCGACGCGAGCGGCCAGCACCTGCACGGCGCGGACGAACTGTTCGCCGACGCACTCCACGCGGCAGCCGGACACCCCGGCCTCACCGCCCGGATCCTCATCCGCCAGGCCGTCTGGGCCAACGTCAACGAAGGCGACCCCCACCGGGCGTGCGCCCTGGCCGGACGGGCCACCACCCTCGCCGACACCGCCGGCGACACCACGGCCGCCGTCATGGCCCTCACGATGCAGGCCCGCGTCCAGCGCATCCTCGGCCACCCCGACGCCGCGTCCACGCTCAGCCGCGCCCTGGCCCTGCCACGCACCACCCCCGTCCCGGTCAACGGCACGCCGCAGCACCTCGCCGCCCGGCACGCCCTCTTCGACGACCGCCCGGACGAGGCCCGCACCGTGCTGCTGCCCCTGCTCGTCGAGGCCGAGCGGACGGGAGACGCCGAGGCGCAGGTGGACATCCTGCGCGGACTGGCCGAGGCGGAACTGCGCGCCGGACGGTGCGCCAGGGCGCTCGAGCACGCCCACCGTGCCCAGGCGCTGACCGACGGGACCGCCCTGTCACCCGCGCCGGCCTGCTACACCTCCGCCCTCGTGGAAGGCGCCGCACGGAGCACCGACCTCGCCCTCGTCCACGCACGCCGTGGCGTGGACACCGCTCGGCAGGAGGACAACAAGGTCTTCCTCTCCCGGAACCTCTTCGCCCTCGGCCACCTCCTCCTCGCCGCCGGCCGCCTCACGGAGGCCCTCGAGGCGCTGGAGGAGGTCCGCGTCCTGGAGGAGCTCCAGCAGGTCCGCGACCCGTCCGTCCTGCGCTGGCACCCCGAACTCGCCGAGACCCTCGTCGCCCTCGGCCGCCTCGACCAGGCGCAGAGCCTGCTGGACGACACCCGCCGCACCGCGAGCGGCCTCGGCCGGGAGGCGGTCCTGCCCGCACTCGAACGCTCGCAGGCGCTGCTGGACGCCGCCCGCGGCGACCACGACACCGCGGCCCGGCGCCTCGCCGGCGCGGCCGACCGCCTCCGCCACCTCCCCCTCGAACGCGGCAGGACCCTGCTGGCCCTCAGCCACACCGAACGGCGCGGACGCCGTCGCGCAGGCGCCCGCACCGCCGCGCAGGCCGCCGCCGACCTCTTCACCGCCCACCAGGCACACCCCTGGGCGCAGACCGCAGCGCACACCCTCAGCAGGCTGGAAGGGGTCCGCGCGGGCACCGACACCCACCCCAACCTCACCTCCGCCGAGCAACGCTGCGCCGAACTCGCCGCCGCCGGAGCGAGCAACCGCGACATCGCCATCGCGTTGACCGTCAGCGTCAAGACCGTCGAAGCGACCCTCACCCGCGTCTACCGGAAGCTCGGCCTGCACTCACGCGTCCAGCTCGCACACACCCTGATGCCGCTACCGGGCCGCTGACGCGCCGCCCGCGGGCCGGAAGCCGACGCCTTCGCTGACGACGGGGAAGCCCGCCTCGGCGAAGTCCGCGGCCCACCGCGACATCGAGGCGGGGTGATCATCAGCAGAGGCGAGCCTCCGCATCCCGTCGCCCTCTTTCGCCAACCAGGACTGGTCATAGACTCGGTGGATGACTGCTGAGGACTCCGCCTTCGCCGTGGTGGGTGTGCTGGGAGACCCCGTGCGCCGACGGCTCTATCGACATGTCGCCTCGGCCCCGGGTGAGGTGGGGCGGGACGCCGCCGCGGAGGCGGTGGGGGTGTCGCGGTCGTTGGCCGCGCATCACCTGGACAAGCTGGTCGAGGCCGGGCTGCTGGAGGTGTCGTTCCGGCGGCTGTCCGGGCGGGCCGGGCCGGGGGCGGGACGGCCGGCGAAGCTGTACCGGCGTGCCGAGGGTGAGCACGCGGTGTCGGTGCCTCCCCGTTCCTACGACGCGGCGGGGCGGATGCTCGCCGAGGTGGTGGAGAAGGCGGGTCTGGACCGGGAGTTGCAGGCCGCGGCGAGAGCGGCGGGCGCGGGCGACCCGGACGCCGCCTCCGGGGAACTCGTGGACGTGCTGGAGAGCCGCGGTTATCAGCCGTTCTGGGACGGCGGGACGCTGCGGCTGCGCAACTGCCCCTTCCATGCGCTGGCGGACGAGTTCCCCGCCCTGGTCTGCGGGATGAACCTCGCGCTGCTGGAGGGCATGGCGGACGAGGAGTGGAGGGCGGTGATGGATCCCTGTCCGGGTGGGTGCTGTGTGTCGCTCTCTAAAAATAATGGAGGTTGACGTTAGAGGGCGGGGTGGGTCAGTCTGTGGTCCATGACGACCTTTCACCTCGCGCAGGTCAACGTCGGCCGCATCGTCGGCCCGCTGGACGGCCCTGAACTGAGCGGCTTCGTGGCCGAGTTGCCGACGATCAACGCCCTCGCCGACCGCAGCCCGGGTTTCGTGTGGCGGCTCGTCGACGAAGGGGGCGAGGACTCCACCGGCCTTCGGCCCGAGGAGGGTGACGACCTGCTGCTCATCAACTGCTCGGTGTGGGAGTCGGTGGAGGCACTGCGGGACTTCACCTACCACTCGGACCACCTACGGGTGCTGAGCCGCCGGCGCGAGTGGTTCCGGCGGATGGGCGAGGCGCACCAGGCGCTGTGGTGGGTGCCGGCGGGGCACCGGCCGAGTACCGCCGAGGCGATGGAGCGGGTGGCGATGGTGCGTGAACACGGTGCCACGCCCCGGGCGTTCACCTTCCGGGAGACGTTCCCGCCGCCGAGCCCGGCTCCCGCCCCCGCACCCGCCCCCGCCTCGGCGCCGGTGGCCGAGGCGGAGAGCGTGTAGGTCCGAAGGCCGGCGTCACGCGATGCGGTCCGCGGCAGGGAGCCGACTCCACGGCCTCGTGTCGGCCTCCTCCCGCCGGGCCAGGCCAGCCCGGCCACGCCTCTGGCACCTGGTACGCCCGCGGCGTGGAGGAGAGGGACCACCAGCCCAGGTGGCGGCGCTCCGGATCGAGGTGGATGCCGGAGTTGACGTGCAGGTGGCAGCTCTCGTGCCGGGGGGCGGTCGCCAGGCGGTGGAGCAGGGCGGGGCCCTCGCGGACGGGGTGGTCGAAGGCGTCGGAGACGATGTGGCAATGGCCGGTGCCGACCGTGATCACCACACCGCCGGGGTCGGGCCCGGCCAGGTCCGCGTCGCCGGGGGCGAGGAACGGGGCCAGGCCGAGGTTCGCGTCGCGGCAGCGGACGTGCTCCGGGTCCAGCCCGACGTGCGCACGCAGTTCCGCCGGGCCGTCGTACAGCCAACGGACGTCCCAGCCCGGCCACGCGGCGCGGATCAGCTCGAACGTGGCCGCGCGGTGGCGGAGTTCGGTGCTGGGCCCCTCCCAGGCGAAGAGCAGCAGCACCTTCCGTCCGAGGTCGAGCAGTATCCCGCCCTGAGCCATGCTGTCGTCCAGCCACCAGCCGTCCTGGCGCAGCTCGGGAAGCATGCCGAGAACCGGCGCCGGCCCCTCCAGCAGGTCGAGGTCGATGCCGACCGCCCAGCCGGTGCGGTACAGCTCGTGTGTGCCGTTCTCGTGGACCACGATCACGTTGGCTCTGTCGCCCATCGGGTCAGCATGCCGGGCGGGACGTCGTCGGGCATCCGTTTTCGCCACGCTTCGGGGGCGCGGGGTGCAGGGGTGGAGGCGTGCCGACCGGACGGGGACCGGGGTGGGGTGAAAAGCTGTCGTGGCCGCGGCCGGCCGCCGTTACCGTGGGCGCATGGGGATCGCCAGGACGTCGTACGTGTGCCTGCCGTGCCGGGCTTCGTGGAAACAGGAGTTCCGCCGGGAGGGCGATGACGGCCGCGCGCGGATCTGCCCCCGCTGCGCGGGTCCGCTGACCCACGTCGGGTCGGTCTTCGCGGCGCCCGCGCGGCGCGACGACGAGGGCTGGCGGGTGCTGACAGTGTTGCTGAACGTGGGCGTCCGGTTCCACGCGACCGGTTGCTGCGGCCGTGGCCAGGGCTACCGTCCGCGCACCATGCGGGAGGTGCGGGAGCGGCTCGCGTACGCCGGGCGCACCGGGATGCCCGTCGCCAGGGCCCTGGTGCTGCCCGAGGTGCCGTGAGTCAGGCCCTGCCCGGGCGGGAGTGCGAGCTGCCGATCGCTTCGCTGCCGGGCGGCCGCCCTCGGCAGGGGCCCGCATGACGGCCGCCCCCTCCAGGCGGCGGGCCGGCGCTGCGCGACCCGCGACCCGCGCCCTGGAGGACGACCTGCGGCGTCTGCTCAACGAGTGGGATCCGATCGGCGTCGCCGACGAGGTGGCGGACGAGTACGACTGCATGCTCGGCCCTCTCCTGCGGCGACTCGGCGGCGGGGCCGGCCCGCTGGAGATCCGCGGGTTCCTGCGGGACGAACTGGAGCAGCACTTCGGTCTCGACCCGGTGCGGTCCGGCCCGGCGGCGATGGCAGCCCGGGTGATGCGGTGGTGGGCTGCCGTCGGCGAGGGCGGCGACACCGGCAGCGGCGACACCGGCAGCGGCGACACCGGCAGCGGCGACACCGGCAGCGGCGGGACCGGCAGCGGCGGCACCGGGCTTCGGCGTGCCGTGCGGGGCTGGTGGCGAGCCGCTCCGCTCAGCCGTCAGCGTCACCGCCGCCGTCTCCGGGGCGGGTCTCCGGGGATCCTGGACTGAGCGCGTGCGGGCCTCGTCGGCGCGTCTGGTTGCCGACCGGACACTTGCGGCACCTCGGCCCCACGTTCCGGCCAACCGGCCAACCGGCCAACCGGCCAACCGGCCAACCGGCCAACCGGCCAACCGGCTGACCGGCTGACCGGTCGTCGGCCGGAAGACGCCTCGGGGGCCGGGCTGCGAGGACGGCGGCATGCTCCAGGTCTGCCTGAACGGTGCGCGAAGCAGGGACGAGTGCCCTCATCTGCCGGTCACCCCCGCCGAGTTGTCGATCGCCGCCCGGCAGGCCGTCGACGCCGGCTGCCGCGCCGGTCCTCCTGCACGGCGAGGACGCCGCCGCCTGGCCCGTCCTGCGACTCGCGGCCGCCCGCGGTCCGGACACCCGGATCGGCCTGGAGGACGCGCTCCTCCTGCCCGACGGCAGGCCCGCCCCGGGCAACGCCGCCCTCGTCCGGGCGGCGCGCGAGGTCATCGCAGAGGCAGAGCCCAGGCGACCTCACGGGCCAGCTGACCCGTCCCGGTGAAGAGCCGGACCTGCTCGGTGTCCGCCAGCGCGGCGGCCAGGGCGTCCCGGTCGGCCGGGACGAAGCCGAGCTTCCGCCAGAAGGGGCCGGAGCGGCGGCTGAACAGCCAGGCGTGTTCGGCGCCCTCCTCGACGGCGCGGGCGAGGGCGAAGCGCGCCAGCTCGCTGCCGTGTCCGGAGCGCCGCGCGGCAGGGCTCACCGCGACGCTGCGGACCAGCGCGTGCCGGCCGTCCGCGCTCAGCTCGTAGCCGGTGCTCCCGGTGACTGTCCCGTCCGGGGCCCGGTCGATCCACAGCCGCACGGAGGGGGCGTCCAGGCCGCTGAGCGTGAGGTCGGCCTCCCCGAGGAAGGCGGTGAGCGCGGCGACGTGCTCCGACGTCACGCGCGTCAGCGCCGGTGAGCCGGACAGGTCGCGGCCGGGGTGCGAGCCGTGGGCGCGGGAGGCCGTGAACATGGGGCGGATTGTGTCACCCACCCGGCGCGTTCACCCATCCCGCCGCCAGGACGAGCCCGCTCCGGCGGTGGACGGCGAGGAAGCCGAAAGGCCGGTCGAAGCGGACGCGCACCTCGGTGACACGGTGGCGCGTGACCGGAGGGGCGCCGCCCGCCGTCATGGCGAAGGCCGTGACCGCCGAGGCCCGGAATCCGCGCTCGCCGAAGGCCGCGGTGGCCTTCTGAGCGGCAGCACTCAGCGCCAGCGGCTGGTCGCTCACGCCCGGCAGGTGGCCGCGCCCGGTGTCCAGGAAGGCGGTCAGGCCGAAGAGGCCAGGATGCCGTGTCAGGTCGTGGTCGCCCGTCACGGCGAACGGCACGGTCGTGACGTCGAGCGTGGGCGGGCCCGCGACGGTGCGCAGGGCGTGGCGCACCTCGATGCCCGGGCCGGGCTCGCCGAACGGCAGCTCGCTGCCCCGGACCACCGGGCGGCGGTGCTCCAGTACGTCCAGTCCGCTCCTGAGCACCCGTCCGGGCCCCGCCGAATCCTCGCCCAGGAGCAGGCGCACGTCCACGCCCTCACGGCCCATGACGGTCAGCCCGGTCACCGCGCCGTGCGGGGTGTCCGCGAGGACGAGCCGCTCCGGCACCGTGCCCGAGCGGTACAGCGCGGGGACCTCCAGGTCCCGCCACGGGCCGGACTCCGGGCACAGGTGGCCCGACACGAAGGGCCGGTGCCACTCGGTGGCCACCGTGAGGGCGGTGGCGAGGACCATCTCGGTGTCCTCGCGGACCGGCACGGGCATGCGGTCGATCCCGCCGCCGGTGCGGCCGGCCGCCCACGCGTCCAGGGCGGCCGAGTCGGCCCGGGGATCGCCGGTGAGCACCCCGTGCGTGCCGGGTGCGAGACGTTCCAGCCAGGAGGACCTGACCTCGAGCGTGCGGCGGGTCCACAGGCCGAGGGCGAGCCGCAGCGCCGGTTCGCCCTCCAGGACCGCCAGCAGCCCGCGCGCCGCGCCCGCCGCCTCGGAGGCGTCCAGCCCCACCGCACCGGCCAGTTCCTCCCGGGCGCGGCCGCCGGCTCCGTCGGCGAGGAACGCCAGCAGCGGCCAGACGCCCACCGCGGAGAACGCCGTGCCGGTCCCGTCCGCCGGCACCTCCTGGGCCCATCGCGCCGTCAGCCCGTTGACCGCCCGCACCGTCCGCCCGTCGATCCGCACCCCGCCGCCGCCCCCGCGTTCGTCCGCCGTGTGCCGTGCCGTGCCGTGTGCCGCCCGCACGGTACCGGAACGGGCTCCGGGCGGCCCCACCGTTGTGCGACCGTGGCGTCATGCTGATCGTCATGGCGGGGCTGCCCGCGGCAGGCAAGAGCTCGGTCGCCGAACGCCTGGGGCGGGTGCTGCCCGCGGCGGTGGTGTCGGTCGACCCGGTCGAGGCGGCGATGTGGCGCGCCGGTGTGGACCGCGGTCAGCCCACGGGCCTCGCGGCCTACCTCGTGGCCGAGTCGGTGGCCGACGGTCTGTTGTCCCTCGGGCAGAGCGTGATCATCGACGCCGTCAACGCGGTGGAGGCGGCTCGCGCGCAGTGGCGGGTTCTGGCGGAACGCCACAGCACGCCCGTCGCCTTCATCGAGGTGGTGTGCTCGGACCGGCGGGTGCACCGTCGGCGGCTGGAGAGCCGCTCGCGCGGCATCGTGGGCTTCGGGGAACTCGGCTGGGAAGCGGTGGAGCAGCGGCGGGCCGAGTACGAGCCATGGACCCGGCAGCGGCTCGTGCTCGACTCGGTCACCGACCTGGACTCCAACGTGACGACGGCACAGGAGTACCTGGCAGCCGCGGCGCTCCCGGCGCCGTCCCAGGGTGCGCGGACGGCTGAGCCGGCGGGTGGCGGGGGTGGGGCCGAAGCGCTGACGGAGGACTTCTAGTGTGACGAGGCGTTGAGCGGCCGGACGCCCGTCGAGGTCGTCGCCGAGACCGGGACCGTCCTGGCTTTCCACCACACCCGCCCGTTCTGGCCGGTCCACGTCGTGGTGGTGCCCAAACAGCACGTGCCCTCGCTGGTGGAGCTGGGCGGTGCCGACATCTCGGCGGTCCACGACGTCCTGTCCGTCGTCCGTCAGGTGGCCCGGCAGGTCACGGCCGAGCACGGCGCGTGCCGGGTGCTGACCAACCTCGGCGACTACCAGGACTCAAAGCACCTGCACTTCCACGTCAGTCATGGGGAACCGCTGCACGGATGACGCCGTGCACGTGGCGTGGCCGGCTTGTCGGACCCGGCACCTGGCATCCGGGTACGGCTGGAGTCCGACCACCTGGACCGCCTCGCAGGTCACCGGCATCGACGCCTCGACGCGGTGTGCCGCCGTGCGTGAACTGGACTGGTCCGGGCCCCGAACCGGCGGCCGTGGCGGACCTGGGTGACGTGCGCCCCGCACCTTGGCTCCATCGCGAAGATCGGTGACGCCTTCGGGGCAGCCTGCCTCAACGAGCTGGACATGCGCACGCCGTTCATCGAGACCGTGGCCGTCGACGCCGTGCGCGACTGGTGACCGCCGGGACCTGTGGGGAGCGGTCCTCCGGGTCGGTCCCGTCCGCAGGACCTTGACCCGCTGCAGGGTGCCGACGGGCCGCTCCGGCGTCCGGGGGGTCATCGCGACTCCTCGTGCGCCGTGGGGCGGGGACGGACGGTTCCGCCGCCGACCGCGCGGCTGCGGCCGCGGAACTCCGCGACCACCTCGTCACCGCGACGGAGCGTGACGTCGTAGATGCCGCTGCGCCCGAAGCTGGTGCGCTCCTCGGCGGTGGCCACCAGTACGTCGTCCTCGTGCACCGGGGCGACGAAGTCGATGTCGGCCCCCGCCGCGACGGTCACCGGCCCGCGGCTGTTGCAGGCGCAGGCGAAGGCCGTGTCGGCGAAGAGGAACAGGTAGCCGCCATGCGCGATGCCGTGCCCGTTCACCATCGCGCGGGTCACCCGCATCCGGCACACCGCGGTGCCCGGACCGTGCTCCACCAGCTCGATGCCGAGGGCGGCCGAGGCCGCGTCGGCGGCGAACATCGTCTCCGCCGGACCGGGGGAGTCCTGAGCGGTCTGGCTCTGGGACTGCGTCAAGGGAAACCACCACCGTGAGTTACCGACCGAACATTCGGTAATCGTGCGTAGAGGCCAGTAATTCAGCCACGCGAAGGGCTGTCAAGAGGCGACGGAGGAGGGGTCGGTGATCGTCCGTGGGCTTGTCGCGGGAGCGCCGACGGGGCCCTGGGGGCCCGGGAGTGAGCGATCTGGGCGGCGGCGGGCGAAGCGCCCGCATTGCTCCGGTGATCTTGGAAGCGGTTGCTGCGCGAAGGGTTGACGCCTGGTCGGGCCGCTCGTACGGTCGCGACCGCAGCCCAGTTGCAAGAGCTTGCAGCAAGCCCCGTCGGATTCTTGCACCGGGACGCGGCCGCTGAAGTGCCCCTGTAATCCCCCCTGCAACGCGCGCATCTCCCCCCCTCGCCCTCTCCCCTCCGTGGAGGACACATGGCCAAAAAGACCATGGCCGCGACTCTCGCCCTCGTGGCGGGAGCCGCCCTGGCCGTCGTGGCGGCGCCGACGACGGCGCAGGCCGCCCCGCCCGGCGACAAGGACGTCACCGCCGTCCTGTTCGAGTGGAAGTTCGCCTCGGTCGCCAAGGCGTGCACCGACCAGCTCGGACCGGCCGGTTACGGCTACGTCCAGGTCTCGCCCCCGCAGGAGCACATCCAGGGCTCCCAGTGGTGGACCTCGTACCAGCCCGTCAGCTACAAGATCGCCGGCCGCCTCGGTGACCGCACCGCCTTCAAGAGCATGATCGACACCTGCCACGCGGCGGGCGTCAAGGTCGTGGTCGACACGGTGATCAACCACATGTCGGCAGGGTCCGGCACCGGCACCGGCGGCTCCACCTACACGAAGTACAACTACCCGGGCGTCTACTCCGCCCCGGACTTCGACAACTGCACCGCCCAGATCAGCAACTACGGCGACCGGGCCAACGTGCAGAACTGCGAACTGGTCGGCCTGGCGGACCTGGACACCGGCGAGGACTACGTCCGCGGCCGGATCGCCGGGTACATGAACGACCTGCTCTCCCTGGGCGCCGACGGCTTCCGGGTGGACGCCGCCAAGCACATGCCCGCGGCCGACCTCGCGAACATCAAGTCCCGGCTGACCAACCCGAACGCCTACTGGAAGCAGGAGGTGATCCACGGCGCCGGCGAGGCCGTCCAGCCCGACGAGTACCTCAACACCGGTGACGTCCAGGAGTTCCGGTACGCCCGCGACCTGAAGAGGGTCTTCACCAACGAGAACCTCGCCTACCTGAAGAACTACGGGGAGTCCTGGGGCTACCTCGGCTCCTCCAAGGCCGGCGTCTTCGTCGACAACCACGACACCGAGCGCAACGGCGAGACCCTCAACTACAAGGCCGGCGCCACCTACACCCTGGCCAACGTCTTCATGCTGGCCTGGCCGTACGGCTCCCCGGACGTCCACTCCGGCTACGAGTTCAGCGACAACGACGCCGGCCCGCCCAACGGCGGCCAGGTGAACGCCTGTTACAGCGACGGCTGGAAGTGCCAGCACGCCTGGCGCGAGATCTCCTCCATGGTGGCCCTGCGCAACACCGCGCGCGGCCAGACGGTGACCAACTGGTGGGACGACGGCGGCGACCGGATCGCCTTCGGCCGCGGCAGCAAGGCCTACGTGGCCATCAACCACACCGGCACCGCCCTGTCGCGCACCTTCCAGACCTCACTCGCCGCCGGGGACTACTGCGACGTGCAGTCCGGCCGGGCCGTCACGGTCAACTCCTCCGGGCAGTTCACCGCCACCCTCGCCGCCGAGACCGCGGTGGCGCTGCACACCGGGGCCCGCACCTGCTCCGGCACCGTCCAGCCGTCCGCCGGGGCCTCGTTCAAGGTGAACGCGACCACCGTCGTCGGCGAGAACATCCACGTCGCCGGCGACTGCTCGCAGCTCGGCGGCTGGGACACCGCGAAGGCGCCGAAGCTCGACCCGGCCGCCTACCCGGTGTGGAGCCTGGACGTCGCACTGCCCGCCGGCACCACCTGCGCCTACAAGTACGTGCGCAAGAACGCCTCCGGTGCCGTCACCTGGGAGTCGGGCGCCAACCGCACCCTCACCGTGCCGGCCGACGGCCGGGTCACGCTGAACGACACCTGGCGCGCCTGACCATCGCCGCCTGACCGGCGCCGACCCCAGGCCATGAGGAAAGGGGGCGGCGCCGGTCAGGACACGACGTCCTTGCGGGCGAACCCGCGGAACGCCAGGGCGAAGAGCACCAGCGCGTAGGCGACCGACACCGACATGCCCTGGATCATCGCGTCCCAGTCCACCTGCGGCTGGATGGCGTCCGCCCAGGCGAACTGCCAGTGCGCGGGCAGGAACTCACGCCACTGCCCGAGCGCCTCCACCTGGTCCAGCACGCTGCCGGCGATGGTCAGGCCCACCGCCCCGCCCACCGCGCCCAGCGGCGCGTCGGTCCGGGTGGAGAGCCAGAACGCCAGGCCGGCGGTCACCAGCTGGGAGACGAACAGGTAGCCGACCACCACCGCCAGCCGCCACAGGGCGTCGGTGAGCGGCAGCGCGCCGCCGGTGGGGATCCGCAGCGGGCCCCAGCCGTAAACGACCGAGCCCACCGCGAGGGCGACCAGCGGCAGCCAGATCATCGCCGCCAGGCTCATGGCCAGCCCCACGGCGAGCTTGGACCACAGCAGCCGCATCCGGGGCACCGGGGCGGCCAGCAGGTAGCGCAACGAGGACCAGTTGGCCTCCGAGGCCACCGTGTCGCCGCAGAACAGCGCCACCGGCACCACCAGCAGCAGGCTCGCCGAGACGAACAGGCAGGTCGCGGCGAAGTTGGCGCCCGAGGCGGTCGCGGTGTCCATCAGGTTGATCCGGCGGCCGGGCCCGTCCCCGTCGTCGCCGCCGATCGCGAAGGCCACCGCCATGACCACCGGCAGCAGGGTCAGCACGGCGCCCATGGCGAGCGTCCGGCCCCGCTTGAGCTGCCGGACGAACTCGACACTCAGCGGCAGGGTCCGCCCCGGCCGGTAGCCCTCGGCGGTCGCGGCCGAGACCGCGGTCGCGGCCGGCCCCCCGTCGGCCGCCGGCTCCGGGCCGGACCCGGCGAGCGTGCTCTGCGGGCTCATGCGGACTCTCCGATCAGGGTGAGGAAGGCGTCTTCCAGCCGGCGGTGCGGGCCCACCGACTCCACCGGGACGTCGAGCCGGACCAGCTCGGCGACCAGACGCCCGGGAGCGGTGCCCGCCACCAGGCGGATCACCAGGCCGTCGTCGGTGACCACCGCCGTGTCCACCTCGGGCAGCGCGGCGATCTTGTCGGCCAGCGGAGCCGCCACCGGCTCGCCGGTGCCGACCAGGAGGGTGTCGCCGGTGCCGACGATCTCCGCCACCGGGCCGGCCTGCACCAGCCGGCCCTGGTCCATCACCACGAGATGCGTGCAGGTCTGTTCCACCTCGGCGAGCAGATGGCTGGAGACGATCACGGTCCGGCCGGCGGCCGCGTACCGGATCATCACCTCGCGCATCTCACGGATCTGCGGCGGGTCGAGCCCGTTGGTGGGCTCGTCGAGGATCATCAGGTCGGGCAGCCCCAGCATGGCCTGGGCGATCGCCAGTCGCTGCCGCATGCCCTGCGAGTAGGTGCGCACCGCGCGTTCCAGCGCGCCGCCGAGGCCGGCGATCTCCAGTGCCTCCTCCAGGTGGGCGTCCTCGGCCGGCCGGCCGGTGGCCCGCCAGTACAGCTCCAGGTTCTCCCGCCCGGACAGGTGCGGCAGGAAGCCGGCGCCCTCGACGAAGGCGCCGACCCGGGAGAGGACCGGCGCGCCCGGCCGGATCGCGTGGCCGAAGACCCGGATCTCCCCCTCGTCGGGCCGGATCAGCCCCATCAGCATCCGCAGCGTCGTGGTCTTGCCGGCCCCGTTGGGGCCGAGCAGGCCCAGCACCTGCCCCTTCTCCACGCGGAAGGACAGGTCCCGCACCGCGTAGCGGTCGGCGGAGCCGGCGTACCGCTTGCTCAGCCCGCTGATCTCCAGCGGCACCCCGGAGAGCTCCGGCGACGGCGCCGGAACGGCCGTGCGGCGGCGGCCGGCGAACAGCAGCGCCGTCGCGATCAGCAGGCCCGCCAGCGGCAGCCACCAGACCCGGGCCGGCAGCGGGGCCTCGGCCGCCCGCACGTCCTTCGCGGTCGGCACCATCAGATCGCCCCGCAGGGAGACCGAGTACGTCGCCGGGGCGGCGGGCGAGGCGTAGGCGAGGTCGGTGGAGGCCAGGACCAGCCGCAGCCGGTGCCCGGCGCTGACCTCGTGGTCGATGACCGGCAGCGGGATCCGGACGTCCTGCCCGGAGGGCACCCGCAGCGGGGTGACCAGCTGGGAGGGCAGAACCTGCCGCCTGCCGTCGGGGCCGACGTCGTAGACCTTGGCGAACAGCACCGCGTCGTCGGTGTCCGACTCGACGTGCACGGTCGCGGTGGGGGAGCCGGTGATCCGCAGGTCCTCCGTCAGAGGCCGCGACTCGAACGCCGCGAACTGGCCGGGGATGTCCAGGGAGGTGTCGACGCCCAGCGAGGAGAGCTGGGCCATCCCCCCGCCCGCGGCGAGGCCGGGCAACGAGGAGACGGCGGGCGGCGCGGCGCCCGCCGGGTTCTCGACCCGCTGTTCCTTCCCGGTCAGCGGGAACCGCAGCAGGCCGGCGTTCAGCCCCGGGTACTCCGCGCTGCTCGCCCCGGTGTACCGGACGTCGCCGTCCCGGGAGTCCACCCCGCCGGCCCGGGTGACGCGGAAGGCGGGCCCGGTGTCGGTCTTCCGCTCGCCCTTGAGATAGCGGTCGAACCAGGCCTCGGTGCGGGCCTGGACCCGCCCGCCCTCGGCGCTGCCGCCGTCGTGCCCGCCGGCCAGCCAGTCCACGGCCACCGGAGCGCCGTTCGCCCGGATGGCCCGGGCGGCCGCGTCCGACTGGTCCAGCGGGAAGAGCGAGTCGCTCTGGCCCTGCATCAGCAGCGTCGGCGCCTTGATGCGGTCGCCGACGGTCACCGGACTGCGGCCCGCCAGCAGTTCCATGGCCTCGACGTCCGGCTTCCCGGACTGCGCGACCCGCTCGTACATGCGGCACAGCTCGTCCTCGAAGTGCGAGCAGCCGCCGCCGGAGCTGATGAAGGTGCCCGCCCAGAGCTTCTTGAAGACGCCGTTGGGGAAGAACGCGTCGGACAGGTTCCAATAGGTGATCGCCGGGGCCAGCGCGTCGATGCGGCCGTCGTGCCCGGCGGCCAGCAGGGCGATCGCCCCGCCGTAGGAGGCGCCGGCGGCCCCCACCCGGGGGTCGCCCTTGCCGTCCAGGCGCACCTCGGGGCGGGTGGCCAGCCAGTCGATCAGCCGGGAGACGTCGGCGACCTCGGACTTCGGGCCGTTGATCCCGATCTTCCCGGTCGACCGGCCGAACCCGCGGGCCGACCAGGTCAGCACCGCGTACCCGTGCCGGGCGAAGTCCTCGGCCTGCGCGCGGACCTCTCCCTTGTCGCCGCCGAAGCCGTGCCCGAGGAGCACCGCGGGGCGGCGCCGGTCGGACGGGCCGGAGGTGTAGAAGGAGGTGTCGAGCCGCACCCCGCCGTCCATCGTCATCATCCGCGCAGTGTGCCGCACCGGGGGCGCGTCGTCCCCGGAGGCCACCGCCGCGGTGCCGACGGCAGCGGCGCCCGCCAGCACGACGGCGGCCGCCGCTGCCGCGAGCACACGCTTCCGTGGCCACCTGGGCAATCGAAGATCCATGCGGAACACCCTACGGGGGGTTCCCGGACGCCCGGCCCGCACCCGCTTCCCGGGCCTTCCGCCCCGGTCGTCAGCCACCCCCTCGGTGGCGGGGAGAGGGCAACTTCCCGCGGGCACACGTCCGTCGAGGACCGTGGTCCCCGGAAGGGTGTCCGTGGGCAGGACGGCGGCCGCGGCGGCTGCCGAGAGCGCGGATACCCTCCATGCGTTCCTCACAAACCCCGCGATCCCCGCGCGAAAGTTGGCGTACCGGCATCTTCAACTGTGCGGCTACCGGCGGTAACCTCCTGGCCCTGTCCCCGTCGGGAGGAGCTGCCGTGAGACGGCACACCCCACGCACCGCCCCTGACAGACGAACCGCCCGCAGGCTCCCGGTCCTGCTCACCGGCGCCATGATCGCCGCCCTGCTCGCCCCCGCCTTCCCCTCCGCCGCGGCGCCCGCCACACCCGTCGCGGCCGCCGCCGTGACCGACCACTGCGGCGACGGCTGCTCGGACATCCTGCCGCCCGGCGCGGACGGCACCGCCACCCTCGCCGAGATCCTGCTCGACCAGACCGTCAACACCGTCCCCGCGCACAGCGACGACCAGCTCGGCCCCTACGCGAACCTGGCGAGCGGCTATCCGGAGCTGACCGAGTCCACCATCGGCGACTTCTTCAACGACGCCTCCTTCGGCGTCCCCGCCGACCAGGTCGCCTCCACCAAGAAGCCCGCCGGCCGCACGGACGTCACCATCGTCCGCGACAAGGCCACCGGCGTCCCCCACATCACCGGCACCACCCGCTACGGCACCGAGTTCGGCGCCGGGTACGCCGCCGGCGAGGACCGGCTGTGGCTGATGGACGTCTTCCGCCACGTCGGCCGGGGAGAGCTCACCTCCTTCGCGGGCGGAGCGCCCGGCAACCAGGCGCTGGAACAGGAGTTCTGGCGGGCCGCGCCCTACACGGAGGCGGAGCTCCAGGCCCAGATCGACCGGGTGGCCGCCGAGAACGGCGAACGCGGCCGCCAGGCCCTCGCCGACGCGCAGGCCTACATCGACGGCATCAACGCCTACATCACCGCCTCCGACAAGGGCCGCTACTTCCCCGGCGAGTACGTGCTCACCGGGCACAAGGACCCGATCCTCAACCTGGGCAAGATCCAGCCCTTCAAACTGACCGACCTGGTGGCCCTGGCCTCCGTCGTCGGCGCGCTCTTCGGCTCCGGCGGCGGCGGCGAGGTCGACAACGCCTTGTCGCTGCTCGCCGCGCAGTCCCGCTACGGCGTCCAGGAGGGCACCCGGGTCTGGGAGTCCTTCCGCGAACGCGACGACCCGGAGGCGGCGGTCACCGTACACGGCGCCCGCTTCCCCTACGCCGGCCGGCCCGCCGACCCGCAGGGCACGGCACTGCCCGACCCGGGCTCGGTGACCCGCGAGCCGCTGGTCCACGACCGCACCGGCAGCGCCGCCACGGCCAAGGCGGACGCCACCGCCGAGGCCGCGGCCGCGGCCGCCGTCGGATCCGCCCGGCGCGGCATGTCCAACGCGCTGGTGGTCAGCGGCGAGCACACCGCGAGCGGCCGCCCCGTCGCCGTCTTCGGCCCGCAGACCGGCTACTTCGCGCCCCAGCTGCTGATGCTCCAGGAGATCCAGGGCCCCGGCATCAGCGCCCGCGGCGCCTCCTTCGCCGGACTGTCGATGTACGTCCAGCTCGGCCGCGGCCAGGACTACGCCTGGTCCGCCACCACCTCGGCCCAGGACATCGTCGACACCTACGCCGTGGAACTGTGCCAGGACGACTACCACTACCTGTTCCACGGGCAGTGCGTGGCCATGGAGAAGGTGGAGCACACCAACTCCTGGAAGCCCACCGTCGCCGACTCCACCGCCGCCGGCTCGTACCGGATGCGCGCCTGGCTCACCAGGTACGGACCGGTCGAGTACCGCGCCACCGTCGGCGGCAAGAAGGTCGCCTACACCAGCCTGCGCACCTCCTACCGGCACGAGGTCGACTCCATCGTCGGCTTCCAGATGCTCAACGACCCCGGCCACGTCACCGGCCCGGAGACCTTCCAGCAGGCGGCGCAGCACATCAACTTCACCTTCAACTGGTTCTACGCCGACTCCAGCCGCACCGCCTACTACAACAGCGGCGACAACCCCGTGCGGGCCGCCGGCGTGGACCCGGACTTCCCCGCCTGGGCCGACGCCCGCTACGAGTGGCGGGACTGGAACCCCGAGAACAACCGGGCCGCCTACACCCCGCCGGCCCAGCACCCGCAGTCGCTCGACCAGGACTACTACATCTCCTGGAACAACAAGCTGGCCCACGGCTACACCGTCGCCTCCTGGGGCGACGGCTCGGTCCACCGCGGCGACCTGCTCGACGACCGGGTCCGGGCCCTCGTCCAGAACGGCGACGTCACCCGGGCCTCGCTCACCCGCGCCATGGCGCAGGCCGGCCTCGCCGACCTGCGCGCCGAACAGGTGCTGCCCAAGCTCCTCAAGGTGCTCCGCAGCGGCCCCGTCGACGATCCGGCCGTCACCGACGCGATCGCCAAACTGTCGGCCTGGAACTCGGCCGGTTCCCTGCGCACCGAGACCTCACGCGGCTCGAAGCGGTACGCGCACGCCGAGGCGATCCGGATCCTGGACGCCTGGTGGCCGCTGCTGGTGAAGGCCGAGTTCGGGCCCGGCCTCGGCGAGGGCCTCTACACCGCCCTGGAGAACAACCTGCCAGTCGACGAACCGCCGGGCGCCTCGCACGGACCCACCGGCGGGCACGCCGGCAGCGCCTTCCAGTACGGCTGGTGGAGCTACGTCGACAAGGACGTCCGCGCCGTGCTCGGCGAGAAGGTGGAGGGCGGCCTGGCCCGCTCCTACTGCGGGGCCGGCGATCTCACCGAGTGCCGGGGCGTGCTCGCCCGCACCCTCAAGGACGCGGCCGGCCGCACCGCCGCACAGGTCTACCCGGGCGACGAGCACTGCGCCGCGGGGGACCAGTGGTGCGCCGACGCGGTGATCCACCGGGCGCTGGGCGGCATCACCCACGCCCCGATCAGCTGGCAGAACCGGCCCACCTACCAGCAGGTCGTCGAGTTCGCGTCCCACCGGTAGAACCTCCGGGACGCACGGTCCCCGGGGCGCACGCTTCTCGGGGACCCACGGGTCCTCGGGGACCGCCCGGTCCCCGAGGACGCGCCGATCGCCCGGGAGGCGGGCCCGGCCACGGCCCGGCCCGCCGTCCCGGCGTCAGGACTGGTACGGCTGCTGCTGGGAGCTGCCCTGGACCGGGTTGCCCTGACCGCCCGCCGCGCCCGCCTGCAGCTGGTCCGCCTCCGCGCTGCTCAGCCGCCGCTGCGCCCCGCAGAAGGTGCACTGCGTCGAGTACTTCACCGAGAGGGGGAAGAGCGGCACGAAGAACAGCGTGAACTTCGTGACGTGCTTGCGCAGCGCGTGCGCGGAGGGGTTGCCGCAGTTCCCGCAGACCAGCGTCAGCATGGCCAGCTGGTACAGGTAGCCCTTGGTACCGAAAATGATCATCTTATGGTCCTTCCCCCTTGCGGCGTGCGCTCACAGTACCCGCAGTGGTCGAACGTGTCCCGGGGCCGCCGGGTTCCCCCCCGATGAGGGGGCCGGCCGCCCTCCGCGTACACCTACCGGGTCACCGCAGGAGCTCCACCCATGCACGGGCCTGGGCCTCGGGCACCCGGTGGGGGAGGGTGGGCGCATGACATCGATCATGACGAGCCGCACCGCCTACGACGTCGTCGTGGTCGGCGGCGGCCACAACGGGCTCGCCGCGGCCGCCTACCTCGCCCGGGCCGGACTCTCCGTCGCCGTCCTGGAGCGCCTCGACCGCACCGGCGGGGCCGCCGTCTCCGCGCAGGCCTTCCCCGGGCGGCCCACCCGGCTCTCCCGCTACTCCTACCTCGTGTCGCTGATGCCCGAGCGGATCATGCGGGACCTGGGGCTGGAGCTCGGCCTGGCCTCCCGCTCCACCGCCTCCTACACCCCCGTCCTGCGGGACGGACGGCCCGGCGGGCTGCTGGTGGAACGGCCCGAGGGCGAGGCCACCCGCGAGAGCTTCCGCCGGCTGACCGGGTCGGACGCCGCGTACGAGGCGTGGAGCGACTTCTACGCCCGCCTCGGCGGCCTCGCCGAGGTGCTGGCGCCCACCCTCACCGAGCCGCTGCCGCGCGAGAGCGACCTGCGGGGGCGCGTGGATCCCGGCCTCTGGGAGGAGATCGTGCGGCGGCCCCTCGGCGAGGCGCTGGAGAGGCGGTTCGCCGACGGCACCGTCCGCGGCGTGGTGGCCACCGACGCGCTGATCGGCACCTTCGCGGCCCTCGACGACCCCCGGCTGATCCAGAACCGCTGCTTCCTCTACCACCTGATCGGCAACGGCACCGGCGAATGGCGCGTCCCCGTCGGCGGGATGGGCGCGGTCACCGACGCCCTGGCCGCCGCGGCGCTGCGGGCCGGCGCCGAGCTGGTGACGGGCGCCGAGGTCACCGCCGTGCGGCCCGCCGCCGACGGCGCCGAGGTCGAGATCGCCGGAGGACCCGCCCTGCGCGCGCGGTTCGTCCTCTCCAACGCCGCGCCCTGGGTGCTCGACGGGCTGCTCGGCGAGACCCGCGACCCCGCCGACAAGCCGGTCGGCTCCCAGCTGAAGATCAACTTCCTCCTCGACCGGCTGCCGCGCCTGAAGTCCGGGGCCGATCCCCGCGTCGCCTTCGCGGGCACCCTCCATCTGGACGAGGACTGGGACGACCTGGCCGCCGCGTACGCCGATGCCTCGGGCGGACGGGTGCCCCGGCGGCTACCCGGCGAGGTGTACTGCCACTCGCTCACCGACCCGTCGATCCTGGGCGACGTCCCCGAGGGCACCCACACCCTCACCTACTTCGGCCTCCACCTCCCCGCCACCCTCTTCGCCGACCCCGCCACCCGCGCCGAACGCAAGGCGGAGGCGGTGCGCCGCGCCGTCGCCTCCCTCGACCGGCACCTGCTCGACCCGCTCGACTCAGTGATCGCCCGCGACGGCGACGGACGGCCCTGCGTCGAGGCCAAGATCCCGCAGGACGTGGAGGCGGACGTCGCCATGCCGGGCGGCCACATCTTCCACGGCGACCTGGCCTGGCCCTGGGCCGCTGACGACGCCGACCTGTCCACCCCGGCCGCCCGCTGGGGCGTGGCCACCCGCCACCCCTCGGTGCTGCTCTGCGGCTCCGGCGCGGTCCGCGGCGGAGCGGTCTCCGCGCTCGGCGGCCACAACGCGGCCATGGCGGTGCTGGAACAGGCCTGATCCCGGCACGGCGGGGGCGGAATTGGGTCGTTCTTCATGAGCACGTCATTCCCCGCGGGCTCCGGTACCGGCAGAGTGTCCCGTGCACGCGTCGCGCACCCACGGGTGCGTCACATCCCCTCTCCAGCGGACGAGTTGAGGAGAACGCCTTGCCAGGACGACGCACCTCCCCGGTCAGACCCCGCTCCGCCCGCCCCCGCCGCGCCGGCCGGGCGCTCGGCACCCTCGGCGGCGCCCTCGTGCTGCTGCTCGCCGTCGCCGGCCCCGCCCAGGCCGCCCCGCCCGCCGCCCTGCCGGTGAACGCCACCTCGCTCGAGCTGCGGTTCCAGCCCGCGCTCGACTACGACACGGACGGCTGCTACTCCACCCCCGCCATCGGGCCCGACGGCTCGCTCAACGGCGGGCTCAACCCGACCGGCGCCCTCAACGGCAACTGCCGCGAAGACTTCGACCTGGGCAACACCAACGCCTACTCCCGGGCCACCTGCAACAACGGCTGGTGCGCGGTGCTCTACGGCCTCTACTTCGAGAAGGACCAGGCCCTCGCCGGCACCAGCATCGGCGGCCACCGGCACGACTGGGAGCACATCGTGGTCTGGGTCGAGCAGGCCACCGACACCGCCCGCTACGTGGCCACCTCGAACCACGGCGACTTCACCGTGCACGGCCGGGACCGCATCCCCTGGGAGGGCGCCCACCCCAAGGTCGTCTACCACAAGGACGGCATCAGCACGCACTGCTTCCGGGCCGCCACCGCGAACGACGAGCCGCCGGAGAACCACCGGGGCGCCTGGCAGTACCCGGCGCTCGTCGGCTGGAGCGGCTACCCGGCCGGACTGCGCGACAAGCTCGCCCAGGCGAACTGGGGCAGCGCCAACTTCGGCCTGAAGGACAGCAGTTACCTCTCCCACCTGGAGAAGGCGAAGCCGGCGGGCATCCCCTTCGTGCCGGCGCTCTGAGGCGGCGGACGTGGCGCTGACGACGGAGGCCGGACGCGGCGCCACGTCCGAAGTCAAGCAGGTGACGGTGCGACACGAAGGTGAGCGCCCGGATGCAGCACCGACACCCGACCTGACGGCGTGTCGCTTCCCTGTCGGCGCACCGGAAGGGCGCGAAACCGGTCATAGCCGTATGTTCCGAGCATGAGATCATTTTTCAGACTGCCATCCGCGCGTCGTGGCACCCGCCGCCGCGTGGGGTGTGCACTGGGCGTGGCGGGCATGGTGGCCACCGGGCTCGGGATGAACTCCGTGGCCCAGGCGCAGCCGGTCGGTGTCCCGCTGGTCGACGAGACGTTCACCCATGCCACGGCCGACCCCGAGTTCATCGGCTACGGCCCCGCGTGCCTGACCGGAGCGCCGGAGGCGCCGGCCCCTCCGCCGACGGGCCCGCACGAGCTGACGGGCTGTCCGCCGGGCGGGGCGGGCCCGCTGCCGCCGAACGGCGCCGATCCGCACGGCTACCTCCGCCTCACCACCGCGGACCGCGACCAGTCCGCCGCCGTGCTGTACAACCACGCCCTGCCTGCCAACCAGGGCGTGGTGGTCACCTTCGACCAGTGGCAGTACGGCAGCACCACGGCCCGGCCCGCCGACGGAATCTCCTTCTTCCTGATCGACGGCGCCGCCGAGCTGACCGCCCCCGGCGCCTTCGGCGGCAGCCTCGGGTACGCGCAGAAGCTGCCCGACGACAACCCGGCGAACCCCTTCCTGCCCGGCGTCAACCACGGGTACCTGGGTGTCGGTCTCGACGTTCTCGGCAACTTCTTCGGCGACTGGGAGCACCGGGGCAACGGCTGCGACACCCGCTCACCGGCCGGCACCCACATCCGCGAGTCCGAGCCCAACAAGGTCACCCTGCGCGGCCCCGGCAACGGCACGGAGGGCTACTGCTTCCTCACCTCCACCGCGCAGAACCTGGACAGCACCACCGGCCCCTGGCCCAGCACCCTGCCGGGCAACCTGCACGGGCCGACCACGAACATCCCCGCCGACGCCACCCCCGAGGAGGCCGAGGCGCTGCTGGAGCCGTCGCGTCGCACCGTGCGGGTGGAGGTCTCGCCCGGGCCCGATCCGGTGGTGACCGTCTGGATCGACTTCGACGGAGGTGTGGACGACCTCCAGCAGGTGCTGACCGCGCCGGCCCCGCAGCCGGTGCCCTCCAGCTACAAGTTCGGTTTCGCCGCCTCGACGGGCCTGTGGACCGACGTGCACCTGATCCGCAACGTGAGCGTGCACGCGGCGGCCCAGCTGCCGCGGCTCAACCTGGTCAAGCAGGTGGCCAAGGAGCCCGAGGTCCCGTTGCCCCTGGAGCCGGGCCAGCAGGTTCCCTACCAGTACGTGGTCACCAACAGCGGCAACACCCCGCTGACCGGTGTCACGGTGACGGACGACCACGTCACGAGGATCGCCTGCCCGAAGACCACGCTCGCCGTCGGCGAGTCGATGACCTGCACCGGGACGTACGCGGTGACCGACGCGGACGCCAGGGCGGGCCAGGTCCGCAACGTGGCCGACGCCGTGGGCAGGTCGAACGGCACCGAGGTCGAGGCCCCGCCGGCCGAGGTCACCCTGCCGGTCCAGCGTGGCCCGGGTCTGCGGATCGAGAAGACCGCCAACGGCAACGTCGCCTACCGGGTCGGTGAGAAGGTCGAGTACCGGTACACGGTGAGCAACACCGGACCGGTGGCGATCACCGGGCTCACGATCAGGGACGACCGCGTCACGGACATCGAGTGCGCCGCCGTGACGCTCGCCCCGGAGGGTCAGGACGGTGACACCACCGAGTGCACCGGTACCTACACGGTGCAGCCGGAAGACGCCGACAGAGGGTACGTGGAGAACGTGGCCACCGCCGTGGGGCAGGCCGACGGCCGGCCTGTCGAGTCGGACGAGGACCGCGTGACGGTCGGTGTCGCCAACGAGCTGCTGCTGCTGCTGGACAAGTCCGTCGACGACTCCCGCGCCTACGAGGTGGGCGACCCGGTCGCCTACGAGTACCGGGTGACCAACGCCGGTGACGTGGCGGTCACCGACCTCGCCGTCGTCGACGACGTCGTCACGGGCATCGAGTGCGACGACACCACGCTGGCGCCGGACGCGTTCACGATCTGCCGGGCGACGTACACCGTCAGGCAGGAGGACGTCGCCGACGGCAGGGTCGTCAACCTCGCCTTCGCCCGGGGCCGGTCCGGCGGCAGGGAGACGGACTCGGAGCCCGACAGCGCGACGATCCAGATCCTCACTCCTGGCGCACCCGGGCTGGCCATCGTCAAGGAGGTGGAGGGCGCCGGTGAGTACCGCGTCGGCGAGACGGTCACCTACGAGTACACGGTGACCAACACCGGTGACACGCAGATCACCGGAGTCCGGGTGCAGGACGACCGGGTTGACCCGGTGACCTGTGACGACACGACGCTGGCGTCGGGCGAGGCCACCACCTGCCGCGGCACCTACACCGTCACCCCCGAGGACGCGGCGAACGGCTTCGTCGTCAACGTGGCGCGGGCCTTCGGCACCTCCGGCACCACCCCGGTCGAGTCCGACCCCGCCACCGAGAAGGTCGAGGTCGTCGGCCAGCGTTCCTCGCTGACCATCGACAAGCGGGTCGACGAGGAGCGGACCTACCAGGTCGGCGACCTCGTCGACTACGAGTACGTCGTGCGGAACACGGGCGAGACCACGCTGACCGACGTGCAGGTCACCGACGACCGGGTCGTGGGGATCGCATGCCGGCCCACCACCCTGGAGCCCGGCGAGGAGGTGACCTGCACCGGTTCCTACCGGGTCAGCGAGTCCGACGCCGAGGCCGGGTCGGTCACCAACACCGCATCGGCGACCGGCACCTTCGGCGGGCAGCAGTTCCGCTCCGAGGAGGACAGCGCGCGGATCACGGTCGCCGGCGGCGGTGGCGAGTCCGGGCTGCGGCTCGACAAGCGGGTGGACGACGACCGCACCTACCGGGTCGGCGACGTCATCACCTACGAGTACGTCGTCGAGAACACCGGCGACACCCCGCTCACGGGCGTGGCCGTCCAGGACGACCGCCTCGGCCGGGTGACCTGCCCCTCGACCACGCTGGCGCCGGGCCAGGAGATGACCTGCACCGGCACCCACCGGGTCACCGTGGCGGACGCGAAGGCCGGCCGGATCACCAACACGGCGATCGCCGTGGCCGCCGGGGGCGTCCGCTCGGACAGCGACTCGGCGACCGTCCAGGTCGAGCGCAAGCCCTGCGAGGGCAAGCACTGCGGGCCCGGCCACGGTCACGGCAAGCCCTGCAAGGGCGGCCACGGCAAGCCGGGCCACCACGACGGGTACGGGGCGGACCGGGCCACCCCGTGCCGGCACGTGCGGTCCGCCGCCTGACGGACCGTGACCGACGGACCCGGACCGCCGGCATCTCACCGGCGGTCCGGGACCTGAGCCCCGCACAGTGAGGGCGCCCCCCCGCGGACACGCGGACGGGCGCCCTTCCGCACGCCTGCCCCGGCAGCGGGACGGCTCAGGGCATCAGCCCCGCCCGCCGGGCGGCCGTCACCGCGGCCCACCGCCCTCGCGCCCCCAGCTTCCGGGCGGCGGAGCCCAGGTAGGCCTTGACGGTCTCCTGCCGCAGCCCCAGCCGCCGGGCCGCGGCCGCGTTGGTGTCGCCGACCGCCACGCAGGCCAGCACGTCGAGTTCACGCGGCGTGAGGCCGACCGGCGCGCCGACCGGTGGCACCGGCCCGCCGTCGCCCGCACCACCGGGGCCGAGCAGTGCGCACACCTCGTCGAGGCCGGCCCGCACCGCAGGATCGTCGACGTGCGGGGCCAGCGCCCGCAGCGCCGCGTACGCCTGCCTGGCCCGCTCCCGCAGCGGGCCGTCGGCCTCGTCCGCACGCTGCGGCTCCGCCAGGCCGGTGGGCGGCCGCCCCGCCCCCTCGTCGGCCGCCCCCGCGTCCTCGGCGGCGGTCAGCCCCCGCGCCGCCCGGCGCGCGGCCTCCACCGCCGCGCCCAGCGCGCGGTCGCCCAGCGGCTCGGCGGTGCGCAGGGCGCCGTACAGGACGCCCCGCACCCGGCGGCGCACCACCACGGGCACCGCGAGCACCGAACGGAGCCCCTCCGCCGCGACGGCGGCGTCGTACTCGTGGCTGATCCGCCGGGACGCCGCGTAGTCGGCGACCGCGCACGGGCGTTGCAGTACGGCCGCCCTGCCGCCGAGGCCGGTGCCGGTGGAGACGGCCAGGGCGCGCAGTGCCGGGGTGCGGGTCCCGCTGAGCTCGCTGATCCGGATCCGCGGCCCCGTCGACTCCACCAGCCCGCCGAAGACGACGGGCAGCCCGCTGGTGCGGCCCAGGCGGGTCAGCGCGGTGCGGATCGCCGCCGCGGCGGCGCGGTCCGCGGCGCCCCCACCGTGCCCGGCGTCCGCACGGTCCGTCCCGTTCGTCCGCGCCACTCTCTCCGCCCTTCGTCGTCGCTCCCGCTTGGCTACCCCCGTTCGGGGGTGGCGGGATCCGTGTCACGGATTACACGATGGCGGGGAGCCGTCCGGCAATGGTGCCGGAACCCGTTCCTGGAGGACGCCATGACCACGCGGACCCCGGCCGCGCTGTCGTACACCCACGGCACCGGCGCCACCCCGCTGCTCGGCGACACGATCGGCGCCGACCTGGCCCGGACGATCGCCGCCCATCCGGACAGGGAGGCGCTGGTCGACGTGGCCTCCGGACGCCGGTGGACCTACGCGCAGTTCGGCGCAGCCGTCGACGAGGTGGCCCGCGGACTGCTGGCCCTGGGCGTCACGACGGGGGACCGCGTCGGCATCTGGGCGGTCAACTGCCCGGAGTGGGTGCTCGTCCAGTTCGCGACCGCCCGGATCGGCGCGATCATGGTCAACATCAACCCGGCCTACCGCACGCACGAGCTGGAGTACGTGCTGGAACAGTCCGGCGTGAGCGTGCTGGTCTCCTCGCTCGCCCACCGCACCAGCGACTACCGGGCCATGGTCGAGGAGGTCCGGGGCCGCTGTTCGGCCCTGCGGGAGACCGTCTTCATCGGCGACCCCTCCTGGGACGCCCTGACGGCCGGCGCCGCCTCGGTGCCCGAGGAACGGCTCGACGAGATCGCGGCCGGGCTCAGCTGCGACGACCCGGTGAACATCCAGTACACCTCCGGGACCACCGGCTTCCCCAAGGGCGCGACCCTCTCGCACCACAACATCCTCAACAACGGGTACTGGGTGGGCCGCACCGTCGGGTACGACGAGCAGGACCGGATCTGCATCCCGGTCCCCTTCTACCACTGCTTCGGCATGGTCATGGGAAATCTGGCGGCCACCTCGCACGGCGCCTGCATGGTGATCCCCGCGCCCTCCTTCGACGCGGCGGCCACCCTGCGCGCCGTCGAGGCCGAGCGCTGCACCTCCCTCTACGGGGTGCCCACCATGTTCATCGCCGAGCTGGCTCTGCCCGACTTCGCCTCCTACGACCTCTCCAGCCTCCGCACCGGCATCATGGCCGGCTCGCCCTGCCCGGTGGAGGTGATGAAGCGGGTGGTCGCCGAGATGCACATGGCCGAGGTCTCCATCTGCTACGGCATGACGGAGACCTCGCCGGTGTCCCTCCAGACGCGGAGGGACGACGATCTCGAGCACCGCACCGCCACCGTCGGCCGGGCGCTCCCGCACATCGAGGTGAAGATCGTCGACCCGGCGACCGGGGTGACCGTGGAACGCGGCGTGCCGGGCGAACTGCGCACCCGCGGCTACAGCGTGATGCTCGGCTACTGGAACGACCCCGCGCGGACCGCCGAGGCCATCGACTCCGCCCGCTGGATGCACACCGGGGACCTCGCGGTGATGCGCGAGGACGGGTACGTGGAGATCGTCGGCCGCATCAAGGACATGATCATCAGGGGCGGCGAGAACATCTACCCCCGGGAGATCGAGGAGTTCCTCTACCGCCATCCGAAGATCGCGGACGTCCAGGTCGTCGGGGTGCCGCACGAGCGGTACGGCGAGGAGGTGCTCGCCTGCGTGATCCCTCGCGACCCGGCGGACCCGCCGGCCCTGGAGGACGTGCGCTCCTTCTGCGAGGGCCGGCTCGCCCACTACAAGGTCCCCAGCCGCCTCGCGGTGCTGGACGCCTTCCCGATGACGGTCTCCGGCAAGGTCCGCAAGATCGAACTCCGCGAGACGCACGGCTGATCGGGCGGTGCCGGTCGGCCGCTGCGACCGCGGGGTGGGGCGCCTGCGTTCACTCCCGGTACAGGGCGGCCAGGCGGGGGAGCCGGCGCGTCATCTCGGCGTGGTCGCCGAAATCGAAGTTCCAGGCGGGGTCCAGCCGCTGGTAGCGGATGGTGAACGCGTCGTCGGGGAGCTCGCGGCCGGTCGCCGCGATGTGCGCGTCCCAGGCGATGCCGAGCGTGTTCTCGCACCACAGGTCGTGTCCGGCGGCCGCTGCTCTCCGCACGGCCGGGAGCTCCGCCAGGGCGTCGGGGTCGGCGACCACGCGCTCGAAGGTCTCGCGTCCCTGGACGATCAGCCAGCCCCGGAAGTAGTCGAAACCGTCGTCGGAGCATCCGCCGTTGATCAGATAGGCGGCGGCCCACAGAGGATTCGTGTAGGAGACGGCCATCAGGTCCCACAGGGTCTGCGACGCCGCGACGATCGCCTCGGCGGGGTGGGCGGCCAGCGCCGCGCCCGCCCGGCGGGCGACGTTTTCACCGTCGCCCGGGTCGGGCGCCTGGTCGCGGGCCGTCTCGACGAGGTGCCAGAACTGTCGTATGTCCATGGCGGCGGAGCATGCCACCCGGGTCGGACAACGGGCGGCGGTGAAGGCCGGGCGACCGGATGCCGGCGCCCCGGGTCACGGTTCGGCGGCCGGTCGTGCAAGCGCTCTCAGCGGGAGGACCGGGAGCGCCTATCCTGGTCCGCGCCGGGTGACCGGCGCGGCATCGGGCGAAGGAGCCCGCGGACGCAGACAAGGAGCGCACCGTTGTCCGAGCAGACCATGGGACCCCGCCCGACGCTCGAGGCGGTCGCGGAGCGGGCCGGGGTGTCCCGGGCGACGGTCTCCCGCGTGGTCAACGGGGCCGTGGGGGTGCGGCCGCCGCTCGTCGACAAGGTCCGCAAGGCCGTGGAGGAGCTGGGGTACGTCCCCAACCACGCCGCCCGGTCGCTGGTGACCCGGCGCACCGGCGCGGTCGCGGTGATCATCGCGGAACCCGAGTTCCGGGTCTTCTCCGACCCGTTCTTCGAGCAGCAGATCCGCGGCATCAGCCGCGAACTGAGCGCGCACAGTGCCCAGTTGGTGCTGCTGTGGGTGGAGGGCGCCGGCGAGCACGAGCGGATCGCCCGCTACCTGGAGGGCGGTCACGTGGACGGCGCGCTGGCCTTCTCGCTGCACAAGGACGACCAACTGGCGTCCCTGATAGCCCGTACCAGGATCCCGGCGGTCTTCGGCGGCCGCCCCGCCCCCGGGTCCGGGCCCGTCGCGCCGTTCGTCGACTGCGACAACCGCGGGGGCGCGCGCGAGGCGGTGCGTCACCTGGTGTCGCTGGGTCGCCGCCGGATCGCCCACATCGCCGGTCCGCGCGACAAGATCGCCGCCCTCGACCGCATCGACGGGTACCGGGACGTGCTGGTCGACGCACCCGAAGAGCTGTTGTGGCAGGGCGACTTCACCGAGGAGAGCGGCGCCCGCGCGATGGCCGGCCTGCTGGACCGGTGTCCCGGCCTGGACGGGGTCTTCGTGGCCAACGACCTGATGGCGGCGGGCGCGCTGCGCACGCTGCGCGAGCGGGGCGCGCGGGTGCCGCAGGACGTGGCCGTGGTCGGGTTCGACGACATGGCCGCCGTGACGGGGGTCACCGACCCTCCGCTGACGACCGTGCGGCAGGACATCGAGGGGATGGGACGGCTGATGGTGCGGCTCCTGATGCGGCTGCTGGACCGGCCTGGCGACGAGGCCCCGGCGTCCGTGATCACCCCGACCACGCTGGTCCGACGGGACTCCGCCTGACACGCCGGAGGGACCTGACGGGCCGCGGGTCCACAGGGCCCCGGGCTGTGAGGTCACGACGGCGGGCCTGGGGGGGCTCGTCCGGGGGGCTGAGGGTGGGGAGGGGGAC
>NZ_JBHTVQ010000018.1:65195-100323 GCF_042792855.1 Streptomyces sp. NPDC056600 | reverse complement strand
CGGGCGGGGGCGCGGGGCGGGCGGGTGTTTTCACCTCCCCCGGGGCTCGCCCGGGGGGGTTTCAATTGACCCCCGGGGGCACACCCCCTCTGCGGGGTGCGGGGGGCCCCGCCGGGGGGGCCCCCGCTTCACCCGTTCACCATGTCGCGCGTACCTGTCGGATGATCCGTCTGCGCAGCCGCACCCTGCGGCTGCCGTCCCGCATCAGGCTGAGGCGGTACAACTCCCAGTGCCCGTACTCCGCGTGGTCCGTCAGCAGGCGTGCCGTGTCCTTGCGGGAGACCCCGCGCGGTACGTACACGTCGACAAATTCGTATTCGGCCATCGCATCCATTGTGCGGGCACCCGCCCGGTACGGATAGCGTCTGCACCATGTCTGATGCTGCGCAGCCCACCGCTGCCGAGGTCCGTGCCGCCGTCGAGGCGGTCAAGGTCGCGCTCGACCGCCACCTTGCGGCGGTCGAACGGCGGTCGGGGGAGGACGACCCGGCCGTCCACGAGGCGTTCAACCAGCTGGCCGCGGCGGCCGAGGTCTACGACGAGCTGCTGTACACGGTGCACGACGAGGTGACGCCGTTCGAGATCCCGGGGATCGAGGAGTCCCTCCCTCCGTACGAGGGACCGGCCGAGCCGCAGGCGGTCGGCGTGCTGATCCGGCGGGACTACACCGTCACCGAGCCGCAGCGGCTGCTGGCCGCCGCGCGCCGGATCGAGGAGGCGGACGAGGACGCGGCGGACGACCTCGGCGACGAGGCGTTCTCCAGGACGACGCACGGTGCGCTGGGGCTGCTGTTCGGCGAGTACGAGCCGGACGAGATCGCCTCGCGGCACCGGGAGTTCGGGCTGGAGGAGGGCGACTCCACGCTCTGGGTGACGGCGCAGGAGGAGCCCGCCGAGGCCGGTGAGTGGCTCGCCGCCCCCTTCGAGGCCGCGGACCCGGCGCAGGTCGTCTGCCGCTTCGACGTCTCCGCGGTCTTCGACGACGACTCCGACGACGACCTGGGCTGACGGGACCGACGCCGGATGTCGCGCGGAGCCCGCAGGGTGCGGGCATCGCGTGCGTCGCGGGCGTCGCGTGCGTCGCCCTTCTGCGCACCGCAGGACCCCACGGACCCCGTGGGCGACCCGGACCGGCCGGGCCGCCCGCGGGGTCTCCGCTCGCGTCAGGCCTGACGGGCGGCCCGCAGGAGGGCCGGGAGGCGGGTGGTGCGGGGCCGGGGCGCACCGGAGGCGACCGCCTCGGCGAGGGCCGGGCCGACGCCCTGGACGACGGACAGGTGCCGCTCCGCCCGGCCGAAGGCGGTGTACACCCACGCCCGGTCGAGCGCGGCCCCGGCATCGCCGGGCAGCACCGCGACGACGGCGGGCCAGCGCTGCCCGACCGCCTGATGGGCCGTCACCGCCCAGCCGTGGCGCAGGGTGCGCTCGACGGCGTCCGGCGGCACGACGACCGTCGCGCCGGCCAGGTCGAGGTGGAGTCCTTCGGCGTCCCCCTTGGCGACGCGCCCCAGGACCGTGCGCCCGGGCTCCGGCGACCAGGCGAGCCGGTCCCCGGGGTCGAAGCCGCCGAAGCGGCCGGGGCCGGGGTTGAACCGCTCCTTGAGCGCGGCGTTCAGCACCCGGGTGCCGACCGCGCCGCCGTGGCCGGGGGTGAGGACCTGGGTCTGCTCGGGCGGCACGCCGATCGCCCGGGGCACCGAGTCCGCGATCAGCTGCACCGTCCGGTGCACCGCCTCGCGGGGGTCCCGGACGGGCACGACGGCGACCTCGTGACCGGGCGACTCGACGGTGATCAGCTCGCCCACCCCGATGGCGGAGACCAGCTCCCCGACCGGCCCGGGGTCGGGCGTCCGGGAGGCGACCTGCGGGCACACCTTGGCGGCCAGCAGGTCGGCGAAGACCCGGCCGGGCCCGGCCGACCACAGCACTGCCGGGTCGCCGCCGAGGACCAGCCGGGCGCCGTCGGGCAGCGACTCCACCAGGACGGCGGCGCTCTCCACGCCGAGCTGGGGGGCGTCGAGCACCACCAGCAGGTCGAGGCCGAGCGCCCCGTCGGCGTCCCGGGCCGGGCCCTGGGCCCCGGAGAGCAGCCCGGCGGTGGTGACGACGGCCCGCTCGTCCACGGGCCCCCCGGCCAGCGCGGCGCGCAGCCGGCGGCGTCCGTCCGCGGTGTGGGTGACGGCGCACACCCGCAGCCCCAGGGAAGCCGCGGCGGCGAGCAGGGCGGCGGGTTCGGCGCGGGCCGCCTCGCCCCCGGTGTGCAGCACCAGCGCGTGGCCGGCGACGGCGCGGACCAGGTCCGAGGCGGAACCGCGCAGCCGCGCGGCCGCCGCCTCCCAGTCCTCCGCCGATCCCGCGGGCGTGGTGTTGACCAGGCGGGCCAGGCCGTCGGCGAGGCTCTCCTCGGCCATGGCGTAGCGCTCGAGTCCGACGAGCACCCGCACGGGGCGCTCCTCCTCGGCCTCTTCGCCCTCCTCCGCGGATGCGGCCGGAGCGACGGCGGGGGCCGCGGCGGGGACGTCGTCCAGCGCGTCCTGGAACACCAGCACGTCGCCCTCGGCCACCGCGCTCTGCACGGCGGCGTCCGGGTCGGGCACTCCCTGCGCGCCGAGGGCGGCGGCCAGGGCGGGCGCCTCCAGCGCGGTGTGCCCGGACAGCGCCGCCCGCTCCAGCGCCCGCACGGTGAGCGCGCGGCCGCGGCGCTCGTCGTCGGGGCGGACCTCGGGGCCCAGCAGGGCGCGGGCGAAGGCGTCCGCGTGCTCCGGCCGGACGCCCTCGACCCGCAGCAGCTGCCAGGGGTCCTCACGCAGCAGCACGTCGGCGCCCTCGCCGAGCACGGCGGCGGCGGACGGCGCGAGGGCCTCGGGGGCTCCTCCCGCCGCCAGGACGGCGCGCACGGACTCCACGGCGGCCGGGTCGGGCCCTGCGGGGGCCGCGGCGGGCGGCGGGGTGGGGCGGGGCCGCTCGGGCTCCGGCACGGCGGGCCGGCGCGGGGCGGGCGGCTCGCTGAACACGCTTCCGGCGGGCTTCTCACCCTTCTCGACCGCGCGCACCGCGGCGAGCAGTTCGGCGGCGGTGCCGGACAGCTTCCCGCCGGCCTCCACCGGGCCCTGCTTGGCCGCCTTGCGGCGCTCGATCCGCTCGCGCTCCCGCTTCTGCGCCAGCAGCTCCGCCTCCGCCTCGGACATCTCCGCCGCGGCCGTCCCGCCGTCCTCCGCGGCCACCGGCTCCGCGACGTCGGTCTCCCCGGACGCGGCCTCCTCGCCGTCGGCCTCCGCAGCCGCGGGTTCGTCGCCGTGGTCCTCCGCGGGCCCCGTCCCGGCGCCGTCGCCGGCGCTCTCCCCGGCGGCGTCCACGGGGGTCTCCCCGGCGGTCTCCCCGGCGGCTGCGGCGACCTCGTCGCCCGGCTCCGCCGATGCCCCGGCTCCCGCGACGGCGTCCCCCGCGGGGTCCTGCGGGGCTCCCTCGGGCGCGTCCCCCGCGGGCTTCACCGCGGCCTCACCGGCAGGCCTCTCGGCGGTGGTCCGCTCCGCGGTCCGGTCGGCGCCCTCGTCCCGCGGCCCCGGCTCGGGTTGCTCCGTGGTCTCGGGGTCCGTCGTCACAGCGTGCTCCAGTCGTGATCGGGATAGCGGTGCTCGGGCGCCGACACGTCGTCGAGAGCCCTGCAGATCTCGTCCGGAAGCGTAAGCGTCTCCACCGACAGTGCCGCCTCCAGCTGCTGCGGCGTGCGCGCCCCGACGACCGGGGCGGTGACCCCGGGCCGGTCGCGGATCCAGGCCAGCGACACCTGGAGCGGCGTGACGGCCAGCCCGTCGGCGGCGGTGGCCACCGCGTCGACGATGCGCGCGGCGGCGTCGTCGAGGTACGGGGCGACGAAGGGGGCGAGGTGCTCGGAGCCGCCGCGCGAGTCGGAGGGGGTGCCCGTGCGGTACTTGCCGGTGAGCACGCCGCGCCCCAGCGGCGAGGACGGCAGCAGGCCGATGCCCAGCTCGCGCGCGGCGGGCAGCACCTCCCGCTCGACACCGCGCTGCAGCAGCGAGTACTCCATCTGGGTGCCGGCCAGCGCGGTCCGCGCGCCGGGCACGGCGAGCTGCCAGGTGGCGGCCCGGGCGAGCTGCCAGCCGCAGAAGTTGGAGACCCCGACGTAGCGGGCGCGGCCGCTGGTAACGGCGATGTCGAGGGCCTGCAGCGTCTCCTCGAGCGGGGTGCGGTCGTCGTACGCGTGCACCTGCCACAGGTCGACGTGGTCGGTGCCGAGGCGGGCGAGCGAGGCGTCGAGGGCGGCCAGCAGGTGGCCGCGCGAGCCGTCGACGCGGCGCTCGGGGTCGGGCACGCTGCCCGCCTTGGTGGAGATGACCAGGTCCTCGCGCGGCACCAGGTCGGCGAGCAGCCTGCCCAGCAGGTACTCGGCCTCGCCGCCGCCGTATATGTCGGCGGTGTCGACGAGGGTGCCGCCGGCCTCCCAGAACGTCCGCAACAGGTCGGCGGCCTCGTGCTCCTCGGTGTCCCGGCCCCAGGTGAGGGTGCCGAGCCCGATGCGGGACACGCGCAGGCCGGTCCGGCCGAGATGCCTCTGCTTCATGGACGCGCACATTACTGGCCGGATTCGTCTCCCGGGGAACCCTGTGGACAACCCGGGCCAGGCCCTTACCGCCAGTCACCCTCCGACGTGACCCGCGTCGCCCCCTCCCCCGCTCCCCACCGGGCCCTTCGCGCGCTAGGGTCCTGCTGGACAGGGACGTTACTGATCGGTAAGGGGTGCGGTATGCGGCTCGGGATCAACCTCGGCTACTGGGGCGCCGGAATGGACTCGGACAACCTGGAGGTGGCCAAGGAGGCCGACCGCCTGGGGTACTCCGTCTGCTGGGCCGCGGAGGCCTACGGCTCCGACGCCGCCACGGTGCTCAGCTGGGTCGCGGCCCAGACGGAGCGCATCGACGTCGGTTCGGCGATCTTCCAGATCCCGGCCCGTCAGCCCGCGATGACGGCGATGACCGCGGCCACCCTGGACTCCCTCTCCGGCGGCCGTTTCCGCCTGGGCCTGGGCGTCTCGGGCCCGCAGGTCTCCGAGGGCTGGTACGGCGTCAAGTTCGACAAGCCGCTCGCCCGTACGCGTGAGTACGTGGAGATCATCCGCAAGGCGATGACCCGCGAGCGCCTGTCCTACGAGGGCCAGCACTGGACGCTGCCGCTGCCGGGCGGCCCGGGCAAGCCGCTGAAGCTGACCGTGCACCCGGAGCGCGAGCACATCCCGGTCTACATCGCGGCGATCGGCCCGAAGAACCTGGAGCAGACCGGCGAGATCGCGGACGGCGCCCTGTTGATCTTCCCGTCGGCCGACCACCTCGAGGAGACCGCGGTCCGGCACATCCGCGCGGGCCGCGAGAAGGCGGGCAAGACGCTGGAGGGCTTCGACATCGTCCCCACGCTGCCGCTGGCCGTGGGCGAGGACAAGGACGTCCCGGCGCTGGCCGACGTCTTCCGCCCCTACACCGCGCTGTACGTGGGCGGCATGGGCAGCCGGAAGCAGAACTTCTACAACCAGCTCGCCCAGCGCATGGGCTACGAGCAGGCCGCCGCCGAGATCCAGGACAAGTACCTGGCGGGCGACAAGGACGGCGCGGCCGCCGCGGTCCCGCAGGACCTGATCGACAGCACCACCCTGCTGGGCTCGGTGGACCGGATCGCCGACCGGATGAAGGCCTACGCCGCCGCCGGCGTCACCACCCTGACGCTGGCCCCGGCAGGCTTCACGCTCGAGGAGCGGATCACCGCGCTGCGCGCCGGCATGGAGGCCCTGGAGCGCGCCGACCTCACCTGAGGCCCGGTGCCGGAATTCCGGCACGTAGGGGAGCTCTGCGGCCGTGGTGGGGGCTCGGGGGTCCTCCCCGCCACGGCCGTCACGGGGAACAACGCGCCGGCGGCGCGCCGGTTACGTGCCGGCGCCGTCCGGCGGTCCTCCGATCGGCCCATCGGCCGCCCGGAGCTGTTGCGCCGCCCGGGGCACGGCCGTTGACTCGGTCTCCGGAGATCCGCGTCCGTGTCCTCGGAAGAGGGGTGCCCCATGCTTTCCGCCAGGAGTCTGTTCCAGGAGATCTTCGACAACGACGAGGCGTTCCGCCTGTTCTGCTCCGTCGCCGCCGGCGGTGAGGCGCAGGGCGGCTGGGAGAACGCCCGGATCGCGGCGCTGGTGCCGGCCGAGGAGCGCGAGATGGGGCCGCGGATCGCCCGCCACGGAGCGGACGAGGACAAGCACGGGCGGATCTTCACCGCGCTGATGCGCAAGCGCGGGCTGGAGCCGGTGGAGGTCCCGACGGACGTCGACTACACGATGCTGCTGGAGCGCGACGGCATCGGGCTCCCGCACCACAAGCTGCGCCGCGAGGAGCAGTTGAGCGTTCGGGACCTGGTCGTGTACCTCGCGCACAGCCGGGTCACCGAGCAGCGGGCGTCGGAGCAGATGCGGCTGCTGTGCGCCGTCTTCGGCGACCACCCGGACGTCGGGCGTGCGGTGCGGATGATCTCCTCCGACGAGGACCACCATCTCGCCTACTGCCACGAGGAGCTGCTGCGGCTGTCGGCTGCCGGGTACGGGCGGCTGATCCGGCGGACGCTGCGCGAGACGGCGCTGGCCGAGATCGCGGTCTACCGGGACGTCAGCATCGCGGTGATGGCCCGCATGGGCCGGATCCTCGGCTGGACGGCCCCGAAGCGGGCCGCGCTGACCGCGGGCATCCACGCGATGTACGCCCTCGAGCGCGCGGGCGGCTGGCGGCGCATGGTCACCCTGCGGATGCCGGAACCGGCGATGCGCGACGCCCTGGGCGGCCCGGCCGTCCCGGCCCCCGAGTTCGCCTGAGCCCACGCCCGACCCGTCCCTGGCCCCGGCGGCCACGACCCGTCCCGAGCCCCGGCGGCCACAACCCGGCCCACGCCCCTGCCCTCCCGGTCCTGTGCGGCCGGGCGGTCCCGGTCCCACGCGGCTCGGCGGCGAGGGGGACCGAGGACGGCGGAGCCCCCGGGGGCGGGCAGAATGGGCACATGTCCACCGCGCGTTCCTGCCCCTGCGGGCTGCCTCGGCCCTACGACGCCTGCTGCGGGCGGTTCCACTCCGGTTCCGCCTTCGCGGCCACAGCCGAGCAGCTGATGCGCTCCCGGTACAGCGCCTTCGTGAAGCTGGAGGCGGGGTACCTGCTGCGCACCTGGCACCCGCGGACCCGTCCGGCGGAGCTCGACCTGGACCCCGGCACCCGCTGGACGGGGCTGGAGATCCTGGCCGCCGAGGGCGGGACGGCCTTCCACTCCACCGGCACGGTCACCTTCCGCGCCTCCTACCGCGGCGGCGCGATGACCGAACACAGCCGCTTCGAGCGGGAGCAGGGCGGGTCCGGGGCCTGGCTGTACGTGGACGGCGACGTCCAGGGCTGAGCCCGGACCGGGCCGGACCGGGCCGGGCCCGCTCAGGCGCGTCCGCGGAGCTCCCGCAGGCGGTGGTAGGCGGCCAGGCCGTCCGGCACCCACTCCCAGGCGTCGATGCGGTCCGTCAGCTCCTCCTCCGTGAGAAAGGCGTGCCAGGCGACCTCCTCCGGCTGCGGCCGGACCGGCTGCTCGCAGCGGACCTGGTGGACGGCCGACCACCAGCTGTTCCCGGCGCCGTCGTCGTAGAGGAACTTGTCCAGGAACTCCGGCTGCGGCAGCCCGCTCACCCCCAGCTCCTCCTCGGCCTCGCGCAGGGCGGCCACCTCGTAGGACTCCCCCGCGCCGACCACCCCGCCCACGAACATGTCGTACAGGGAGGGGTAGACCAGCTTGGTGGCCGTCCTGCGGTGGACGAAGACGCGGCCCTCGGCGTCCCGCGCCTCGACGAAGACGCACCGGTGCCGCAAGCCCCGCGCGTACACCTCCCCGCGCGGCCGCCGGCCGACGACCCGGTCGTGCTCGTCGACGACGTCGAGGATCTCCTCCGCCGAACGTGCGGCGTGCGCGGCCAGGATGTCCGCGTCGGACTCGGAACCGGTCATGCCGACATCCAACCGCACCCGCCGCCGTGCGGCCGCTCCCGCGCTCAGTCCACGACGCCGAACCCGCCGGTCCAGGCGATCTTCTCCCGCGCGGCGAGGGTGAGCTGGAGGAATCCGAGCGCCTCCAGTTCGCGGGCGCGCCTGAGGGACCCGGCGTCGACGGCGCGCAGGCCGCCGGCGGTGACCACGCCGGCGAGCAGCGCCTTGGAGTCGGCGTCGTCGCCGGCGACCAGGACGGTGGTGGGCAGCTCGCCGACGGTTCCGGACGCCAGCGTGGCGGCGAAGGTCGTGTTGAAGGCCTTCAGCACCTTGGACCGCGGCAGCGCTGCGGCGATCGCGGCCGCGGCGGAGCTGTCGGCGGGGACGACGAGGGAGTCGAAGGTCGTGAAGTCCAGCGGGTTGGTGATGTCCACGACGACCTTGCCGGCCAGTTGCTCGCCGCGCGCGCCGAGAACGGCGTCGACGGCCGGGTAGGGCACGGCGAGGACGACGATGTCGCCGGTGAGGGACTTGTCGGCGTCGGCCTTGCCGAGCAGCTCGACGGTGCTGCCGCCTCGGGTGGCGACGCCGGCGATCGCCTGGCCCATGGTGCCGGTGCCGATGATGCTGAGATGTGCCACGAGGCGCTCCTTGGGGACGGACCTGAGAGGTTGTCGCTCCCACTGTCACCTCGGGTGCGGCCCCGGCCCGCTCCTCACCCGACCGTGACGCCCTCCGACCACCCGAACGCACCGCAACGCCCGGGCGGCTGCGGCCGCGCCGGGCGCACGTGGCCCGCGGCCGTGACCGGCGTGCAGCGGACCGGCCGCTCCACCCCGGTCACGGCAGCAGGGCTAGACGAAGACCGACAGCAGCAGCACCGTCGCTCCGCCGACCACCGAGATCAGCGTCTCCATCACCGACCAGGTCTTGATCGTCTGGCCGACGGAGAGCCCGAAGTACTCCTTGACCAGCCAGAACCCGGCGTCGTTGACGTGGCTGAAGAAGACCGATCCGGCGCCGACGGCCAGGACCAGCAGCGCCGTCTCCGCCGGGGACATGCCCGCCGCGAGCGGGGCGACCAGGCCGGCCGCCGAGATGGTGGCGACCGTCGCCGAGCCGGTGGCCAGACGGATCACCACGGCGATCAGCCAGGCGAGCAGCAGCGCGGGGATCGACCAGTTCTCGGATATCTCGAGGATCATCTGCCCGACGCCCGAGTCGATCAGGGTCTGCTTGAAGCCGCCGCCCGCGCCGACGATCAGCAGGATGCCGGCGATCGGGGCGAGGGACTTCTCGACGGTGGTGGAGAGGCGCTCCTTGGTGAATCCGGCGGCGCGGCCCAGCGTGAACATGCCCACCAGCACGGCCGCGAGCAGGGCGATCATCGGGGAGCCGACGACGTCGAAGACGCGCTGGACGGAGTTCTCCGGGTCGTCCACGACGATGTCGACCAGCGCCTTGGCCAGCATCAGCACGACCGGCAGCAGCATGGTGGCGAGGGTCGGGGCGAAGCCGGGGCGCTTGGCCGGGTCCTGGTCCTCGTCGACGACGGGGACCATCCGCTCGGGCGCGGGCACGTCGACCCAGCGGGCGGCGTAGCGGGAGAAGAGCGGACCGGCGACGATCACCGTGGGAATCGCGACGACCAGGCCCAGCGCCAGCGTGAGGCCGAGGTCGGCGTCCACCGCGTCGATGGCGGCCAGCGGGCCGGGGTGCGGCGGGATCAGGCCGTGCATCACGGAGAGGCCGGCCAGGGCGGGGATGCCGATCCGCATCAGGGAGAAGTTGCCGCGGCGGGCCACCATCAGCACCACCGGGATCAGCAGGACCACGCCGACCTCGAAGAACAGCGGCAGGCCGATCACCGAGGCGATCAGCACCATCGCCCACGGCATGGCCCGGCCGTTCGCCTTGGCCAGGATGGTGTCGACGATCCGGTCGGCGCCGCCGGAGTCGGCGAGCAGCTTGCCGAGGACGGCGCCCAGGGCGATCAGCACGCCGACGCCCGAGACGGTGGAGCCCAGTCCCGTGGTGAAGCTGGCGATGGTCTTGTCCAGCGGGGCGCCGGCGAAGGCGCCGAGGGCCAGCGAGCCGACGGTCAGCGCCAGGAAGGCGTGCAGCTTGAACTTGGTGATGAGCACGACGATGACGGCGATGCCCGCGAGCACGGCGATGCCCAGGTGGGCATGGCCGGCCGAGGTGATCGGCTCGACGGCGTCCGCCGCCAGAGTCTCGACGCTGAGTCTGGTCACGGTGGTTCCTTGCGAGGGGGGTGCGGGGGCCTGGGTGTGGGGGCGGGTGGTGCGGGGTGGGCCGTGGGGACCCGTGGGGAGAGGAAGGCGGGGGTGGGCGGCGATCAGGCGGCGGCGCGCACGGCGGCCTCGGCCGTCCGGGCGATCTCCTCCGGCTGTGCGGCGAGGTCGACGACGACGCCGGCCTCGTCGGGCTGGAGCGGCTGGAGGGTGGCGAACTGGGAGTCCAGCAGCGAGCGGGGCATGAAGTGCCCCTTGCGGCCGGCCATCCGCTGCTCGACCAGGGCGCGGTCGCCGCTCAGGTGGACGAAGAACAGGCCGGGGCCCGCGGCCCGCAGACGGTCGCGGTAGGCCCGCTTGAGGGCCGAGCAGCTGACCACGCCGCCGGTGCCGCGGCGCTCGTGCGCCCAGGCGCCGATCAGGTCCAGCCAGGGGGCCCGGTCCTCGTCGTCCAGCGGGGTGCCGGCCGTCATCTTGGCGATGTTGGCGGGCGGGTGGAACTCGTCGCCCTCGGCGAAGGGGACGTCGAGGAGCTCGGCGAGGCGGCGGCCGATCGTGGTCTTGCCGGTGCCGGCGACCCCCATGACCACCACGACCGGTGGGACGGGCTGGGCGGGTTCAGGGGCCATGGTCTTCTCGCAGTCTTCGTCGACTCTCGTCTGCCGGGGACACTGAAACTCATGTGATGTGACAAATTCAAGACCGAGGACTTAAAAAGTCTGACTTTTGAGGTGTGCGACATCCCATACCCTGATGCCATGACCGTCCAGGCCCGCGGGCTGCACGCACAGGTACTCGACCGCCTCGGGCCGGCGATCACCGCGGGGGAGCACCCGCCCGGCAGCGTGCTGCGCACCGACGAACTCGCCCAGCAGTACGGGGTCTCGCGGTCCGTGATGCGCGAGGCGGTGCGGGTCCTGGAGTCGATGCAACTGGTCGCCTCCCGCCGCCGGGTCGGCGTGACGGTGCGGCCGGTGGAGGAGTGGAACGTCTACGACCCGCAGGTCATCCGCTGGCGGCTGGCCGGCGCCGACCGCGCCCGTCAGCTCCGCTCGCTCACCGTCCTGCGCTCCGCCGTCGAGCCGGTGGCGGCCGGTCTGGCCGCGCGCCACGCCTCGCCGGAGCAGTGCGCGGAGCTGACGCGGTGCGCGCTCGGCATGGTGGCCACCTCCCGCGGGCAGCGGCTGGCGGAGTACCTGGTCCACGACGTGGCCTTCCACCGGGTGATCCTGAGCGCCTCGGGCAACGAGATGTTCGCGCGCCTCGGTGACGTGGTGGCCGAGGTCCTCGGCGGACGCACCCGCCACGAGGTGATGTTCGAGGATCCGGACCCGGCCGCCGTGACGCTCCACGTCCGGGTGGCGGAGGCGGTCCGCGAGGGCGACGCGGCGGAGGCGGAGCGCCTGACCCGGGAGATCACCGTGGGCGCGCTGCGCGAGCTGGACATCCTGGCGCCCTGAACCCCCCGTCGCGGAAGCCCTCGGGAGGCTCCGCGCCGGCCGCGCGGGGCAAGGTTGTTCCCGTCACGTTAGGTTCCGGCTATGGACGGCATACCGACCGGTCGGCATCATGATCTGGTGTCTTCGTCGTCGTCGCCCGAAGGAGCTCGAGAATGAGCCGCCCCGACCATCCGCCAGGCCTCGATCCGGTCCGGCTGCGCGAACTGCTCGAGCGTGAGCGGCCCGGCCTGCTGCGGGGCGAGCTGTCCGCCCGCCTCATCGAGGGCGGCCGGTCGAACCTCACCTACCACGTCACCGACGGCGTCGGCCGCTGGGTGGTGCGCCGTCCGCCGCTGGGGCACGTGCTGGCCACCGCGCACGACATGCGACGCGAGCACCGGGTGATCAGCGCCCTGCACCCGACGGCCGTGCCGGTGCCCGCCCCGGTCCTGTTCTGCGAGGACGAGGAGGTGCTGGGCGCGCCGTTCTACGTGATGGAGTTCGTCACCGGCACGCCGTACCGGACCGCCGAGCAGCTCGCCCCGCTCGGCCCCGGGCGCACCCGCGACGCGGTGCTGGGGCTGGTGGACACCCTGGTGGAGCTGCACGCGGTGGACCCGGAGACGGTCGGGCTGGGCGACTTCGGCCGCCCCGAGGGCTTCCTGGAGCGCCAGCTGCGCCGCTGGGGCAAGCAGCTGGCCGCCTCCCGCAGCCGTGAGCTGCCGGGCATCGACGAGCTGCACGCCGCGCTGGGCGCCCGGCTGCCGGACTCCCCCGCGCCCGCCGTGGTGCACGGCGACTACCGCCTGGACAACGTGCTGATCGGCGAGGACGACCGGATCAAGGCCGTCCTGGACTGGGAGATGTCCACCCTGGGCGATCCGCTGACCGACCTCGGCCTGCTGGTCATGTACAGCACGCCGCACGGGCTGCCCGGCTCCCCCGTCTCCACCACCGCCGAGGCCGCGGGCCACCCCGCCCCGGCCGAGCTGGTCGAGCGGTACGCGGCGCTGTCCGGCCGTGACGTCTCGGCCGTCTCCTGGTACACCGCCTTCGCCTGGTTCAAGCTCGCGGTGATCCTCGAGGGCATCCACTACCGGTACACGCTCGGCCAGACCGTCGGCGGCGGCTTCGACCGCATCGGCGATCTGGTGCCCTACTTCATCGAGCACGGCCTCACCACTCTGCAGGAAGGCTGATCATGGACTTCGCGTTCGACGCGCGCACCGAGGAACTGCGTACCGAACTCCTCGCGTTCATGGAGGAGTTCGTCTACCCGGCGGAGGCGGTGGCCCGCGAGCAGCGCGCCGCGCTCGCCGACCCGTGGGAGCACGTGCCGGTGCTGCACGACCTGCAGGCCGAGGCCCGTCGCCGCGGGCTGTGGAACCTGTTCCTGCCGGACGCCGAGTACGGCGCGGGGCTGACCAACCTGCAGTACGCCCCGCTCGCCGAGATCACCGGCCGTTCCCCGCAGCTGGCCCCGGACGCCCTGAACTGCGCGGCGCCGGACACCGGCAACATGGAGCTGCTGAACCAGTTCGCCACCGACGAGCAGAAGAAGCAGTGGCTGGAGCCGCTGCTGGCCGGCGAGATCCGCTCGGCCTTCGCGATGACCGAGCCGGAGGTGGCCTCCTCGGACGCCACCAACATCACCACCCGGATCGAGCGGGTGGGCGACGAATATGTGATCAACGGCCGGAAGTGGTACATCTCCGGGGCGATGAACCCGGCGTGCCAGATCTTCATCGTGATGGGCAAGACCGACCCGGACGGCGCGGACATCCGCCGTCAGCAGTCGATGGTGCTGGTCCCGCGCGACACCCCGGGTCTGCGGGTGGAGCGGGCGATGACGGTCTTCGGGTACGGCGACGAGTACCACGGCGGGCATGCCGAGGTGGTCTTCGACGACGTCCGGGTGCCGGTGTCGAACCTGGTCGGCGAGGAGGGCGGCGGTTTCGCCATCGCCCAGGCGCGGCTCGGTCCGGGCCGCATCCACCACTGCATGCGGCTGATCGGCATGGCCGAGCGGGCGATCGAGCTGATGTGCCGCCGGGCCGTGTCGCGCACCGCCTTCGGCAAGCCGCTGGCGCAGCAGGGCGTGGTGCAGAACTGGATCGCCGACGCGCGGGTCGCGGTGGAGCAGCTGCGGCTGCTGGTGCTGAAGACGGCCTGGATGATGGACACGGTGGGCAACAAGGGTGCGCACACCGAGATCCAGGCCATCAAGATCGCCACGCCGCGGACGGTGTGCGGGATCCTCGACCAGGCCATCCAGCTGTTCGGCGCCGGCGGGGTCTCGCAGGACTTCCCGCTGGCGGAGCTGTACGCCGGGGCGCGGACGCTGCGGCTGGCCGACGGGCCGGACGAGGTCCACCAGCGGTCGCTGGCCCGGCGTGAGCTGAAGAAGTACCTCTAGGCGCACGAAGGCGCGGGGTGGGGACGAGCCGGGCTCGTCCCCACCCCGCGCCTTTCGCCGTCGGCGTCAGGGCCGCAGCGCGCGCAGCAGCAGGTCCGCCAGGTGGTCGGCCACCTCGCGCGGGCCCAGCGGGCCGTTGGGGCGGTACCAGGTCGACAGGTGGTGGATGGAGCCGAAGTGGTAGTCGACCACCAGGCTGGCCGGTGTGGCGCGGGAGAAGACGCCCGCCTCCTGGCCCTCCTCGATGAGCCCCTTGAACTGCTCGTGGTAGCGCCGCCGCTCGGCCCGCACCTGCTTGTTCTTCTCGGGACTGAGGTGGTGGATCGACTGGAAGAAGATCGACGCGTCGTCGAGGTTCTCGATGGTCGTCACGACCACGTCGGCGGCCGCCTCGCGCAGCCGGCGCTCCACCGGGGCGTCCAGCCGCGCGAAGTGGTCCAGCCGCTCCTGCTGGAGCCGCAGCACCCGGGCGTAGACCTCGTGGAGCAGGTCCTCCTTGGAGCCGAAGTAGTGGTACAGCGCGCCCTTGGTGACGCCGGCCGCCTCCACGATCTCCTGCACGGAGGTGCGGTCGTAGCCGCGCTCCGCGAAGAGACGGGTGGCGGCGGCCAGCAGCCGCTGGGGAACGGGCGTGCCGTCTCCGTCCGTCGTCCTGGCCATCGTGCCGCCACCTGTCCTTCCGGTTCCTTCGTCGTACGCGTGTGCGGGAACTACTTCGTCGCGCGCAGTTCCCTGCGCAGGATCTTGCCAGTCGCCGTCTTCGGCAGGTCCGGCAGGATCTCGACCAGCCGCGGATACTTGTACGCGGCCAGGCGCTCCTTGCAGTATGCGGCGAGGTCGTCGCCGGTGACCTCGGCCCCCGGGCGCAGCGAGATGTACGCCTTCACCGTCTCCCCGCGGTAGCCGTCGGGGACGCCGACCACGGCCGCCTCGCGGACCGCCGGGTGGGTGTAGAGCACGTCCTCGACCTCGCGCGGCCAGACCTTGAAGCCGGACGCGTTGATCATGTCCTTCTTGCGGTCGACGACGTACAGCCAGCCCTGCTCGTCCATGAAGCCGATGTCGCCGGTGCGCAGCTCCCCGTCGGGGAAGGTCTCGGCGGTGGCCTCGGGGCGGCGCCAGTAGCCGGGCACGACCTGCGGGCCCTTGACGACGATCTCGCCCTGCTCGCCGAACGGGACCTCCTCGCCCTGGTCGTCCAGGACGCGCACCACGGTGTCGGCGCCGGGGACGCCGACGGCCAGGGTGCCGGAGACCGGGTCGACGGGGGCCCGCAGGCCGCCGACGACCGAGGCGCAGGGGGCGCTGCACTCGGTGAGCCCGTAGCCGTTCTGGATGTAGGGGCCGAAGGCGGCCTCGAAGGAGTCCACCAGCGCGGGCGGCAGCGGGGCGCCGCCGGAGGAGATCTGGGAGAAGGAGGTGAAGTGGTCCCGGCCGACGGACGGGTGGGCGGCCAGCGCCATGAAGGCGGTGGACGGGCCGACGGTGTAGGCCGGGCGGTGTTCGACGAAGGCGTCGAGCACCACGCCGGCCTCGAAGCGGTAGGCGAGCACCAGGCTGCCGGCGCTGTTCAGGGCGGCCAGGAACTGGCAGACCATGCCGGTGATGTGGAACAGCGGGGCGAGCGCGAAGTACGTGGCGTTCTCGGGCAGCCCGAGGCCGGTGGCCTGCCGCTCGGCGTTGTACATCAGGTTGCCGTGGGTGTTGGTGGCGCCCTTGGGGGCGCCGCTGGTGCCCGAGGTGTAGCTGATCAGCGCGATGTCGTCGGGACCGAGCTCGCGGCCCTCGGGCGCGGGGTGGCCGGCCCGGGCGGCCTCGGTGAGGTCCTCGGCGTCGGCGGCCACGGGCAGCCGCTCGAAGTCGAGGACGCGCTTGTCGTCGCGGCTCTGGAAGTCCAGCTCGCAGGCGGTGAGGGCGAACTCGACCGGGGTGCCGTCGGCGGCGTCGCGCAGGTAGGCCTCCCAGGCGCGGTCGGAGCAGATCAGCGCCCTGACCCCGCCGTCGGTGAGGACGTGCCTGACCTCGCCGGTCTTGTACATGGGGTTGACCGGCAGCACGGTCGCGCCGGCCTTCCAGGCGCCGAGGACGGCGAGCACGAAGGCCGGGGAGTTCTGCAGCAGCACGGCGACGCGGTCGCCCTTGGCCACGCCGCGGGCGGCGAGCCGGCCGGCCACCGAGTCGGTGAGGGCGGCGACCTCGCCGTAGGTGAGGCGGCCGTCGAAGTAGGCGAGGAAGGTCCCGTCCGCGCGGGCGGCCAGGGCGCGCTCCAGGGCGTGCACGGCGCTGGCCGGCGGCGTGAGGGGGGCCTTCTGCACGTCGGTCAGCAGGGCCAGCCAGGGCTTCGCCGCGTACCGGGATTCGGTCGTCATCGGATGCTCTCCCACTTCTGGTGCAGACGGTTCATGTGCGTCAGCCAGCGCTCCGGGTCGGCCGCCCGGGCCGCGTAGTACTCGGCGACCTCCGGGTGCGGGAGGATCAGGAAGCGGTCCTCGGCGATGCCCTTGAAGAGGGCGTCGGCCACGTCCTCGGGCTCGATCGCGGTGGGGGCGAGGACCAGGTCGCCCGCGCTGCCGGAGCCGGCCAGCATGTCGGTGCGCACGCCCTGCGGACAGATCGCGTGCACCTTGATCCCGCGGTGGCGGTAGGTGAGCGCGAGCCATTCGGCGTGGGCGTAGGCGGCGTGCTTGGTGGCGCTGTAGGGGGCCGCGCCGATCATGGTGAGCAGCCCGGCCGCGGAGACGGTGGCCACGAAGCGGCCCCCGCCGCGCTCCAGCCACTCGGGCACCAGGGCGCGGGCGGCGCGCACGTGCGCCATCACGTTGACGTCCCAGGCCCGCTCCCAGGCCTGGTCGTCGGGGGCGAGGCTGCCGTCGCTGCCGGCGATGCCGGCGTTGGCGCAGAAGACGTCGATCCCCCCGCCCAGGGCCTCGCGGGCGGGCTCCAGCACCGCCGAGGCGTCCCCGGGGACGGCGATCGCGCCGATCTCCTCCGCCACCGCCTCCGCCTTGTCCGCGTCCAGGTCGTTGACCACGACCCGGGCCCCCTCGGCGACGAAGCGTCTGGCCATCGCGGCGCCGATGCCGCCTCCCGCCCCGGTGACGACGACACGGGCATCTCGCACGGCTTCCACCATCGGTCTCCTCCGACACGACGTGACACGGCACTGTCGCCGCTGCACTGGCGGCGTCAGACTAACCGGTCGGTATGTTGCACGGAAGGGGTAGGAGCAGGGCCGTTCGGGGAGATCGGGCACGCGCGGGGGGTGGACCAGGACCCGCGTGGGCATGACACTCGGCACGGCCGCCCCACAAGGGCGCCGCAGCACCATCCGTCAGTGAGGAAGAGCCGGGCACCACCCCACGATCCACGGAGGTCACGCACCATGAGACTGTCCAGACGAGGTCTGCTCACCGCCGCCACGGCAGCCCTGTCCGCCACCGCGGCCGGCGCCGCGCAGGCGGCCGAGCCGTCCGGGCCGCCGGTCGGCGACACCCCTCCCCCGGGCGGACGGCCGCTGCGCACCGGGTTCGAGCGCCTCGTCGCGGACGGGTACGCGCCGCTCGCCGGCCGGAAGGTCGGCGTCGTCACCAACCCGACGGGCATCACCCGCGACGCCACGCACATCGTCGACGTGATGCACGCCGACGACCGGGTGGACCTGACGGCGGTCTTCGGGCCGGAGCACGGCTTCCGCGGCACCGCCCAGGCCGGCGGCTCCGAGGGCTTCTACGAGGATCCCGCCACCGGGCTCCCGGTGTACGACACCTACCTCAAGAGCGGCCAGGCCCTGGCGAGCATCTTCACCGCCTCGGGCGTGGACACCGTGGTCTTCGACATCCAGGACGCGGGCGCCCGCTTCTACACCTACATCTGGACGCTCTACGACTGCATGGAGGCCGCCGCCCTGGCCGGCAAGCGGTTCATGGTGCTGGACCGGCCCAACCCGGTCTCCGGCCGCTCGGCCGAAGGACCGGTGATGCACCCGCAGTTCGCCACCTTCGTCGGCCGCAAGCCGATCTCCCAGCAGCACGGCATGACGGTGGCGGAGCTGGCCCTGCTCTTCAACGGGGAGTTCCTGACCACCCCGGTGGAGCTGGAGACCGTCCGCATGACCGGGTGGCGGCGCGACGAGTTCTACGACGCCTCCGGGCTGCCGTGGGTGCCGCCGAGCCCCAACATGCCGACCCCGGACACCGCGCTGGTCTACCCGGGCACCTGCCTCTTCGAGGGCACCAACCTCTCCGAGGGCCGCGGCACCACCCGCCCCTTCGAACTGCTGGGCGCGCCCGGCGTCGACGGGTCATGGGCGGCGGCCGCCAACGAACTGGGCCTGCCCGGCGTGCGGTTCAGGGAGGCGTACTTCCAGCCGACCTTCAACAAGTACTCCGGCCAGACGGCCGGCGGCGTGCAGGTCCACGTCACCGACCGCGCGGCGTTCGAGCCGGTGCGCACCGGCATCGGGCTGCTGATCACCGCCAAGGAGACCTGGAGCGGATTCGCCTGGCGCGCGGACAACTGGATCGACAAGCTCACCGGCTCGACCGGGGTCCGCGACCGGATCGACGCGGGCGCGGGTCTCGACGAGGTGGTGGCCGGCTGGCAGGACGAACTGGCCGCCTTCCGCGCCACCCGGAAGCGGTATCTCCTGTACCGCTGACCAGGGTTGGGACCACGGGCGGGCCGCGTACCGACGCGGCCCGCCCGTTCTGTTCGCTCTTGTCGCGCATAGTCCCGCCGTCAACAGGAACCCGCATGGTGTGCCGTCCGGCTTATGGCAGACCTCGGCCGAACCGATGGAGCCGGTTGGGCGGCCGGCACGTCCGATGGGCGATGGCCTTGCGGCAGAGCCGAGTTGGACGACGTGGGACAGCAGTCGAGGGCACGTGCGACGGAGGTACGGTCGATGGCGGGATTCCGGAGTCTGGCGAGACAAGTGCGTGACCAGCGGTGCGACCTGGCGTTGCGGCGGTACTCGCTGCGCAAGTGCCTGGAGAGGTTCGCACCCTACGGCCACCGGGCGACCTGGGACCACCTCTGCGTCACCTGGGGGTTCGGCCCGGAGGACCGGTCCCCCGATCCGCGCCGGCTGGTGGGCGCGGTGGCGGAGCTGGAGCAGGCCCGGGAGATCTGGCTCCGTTACGAGGTGGCCTTCGCGCAGCGGCGGCGCCAGGAGAAGCACGACGGGCTGCGCCGGCCCGGCTCGGTGGACGACTGGCACCGCAGGACCTGGGGCGGATTCGGGATCGCCTGGTGCGACGATCCCCGCGTCCACCCCGTGGACCCGCTGCCGGAGGTGCTGCGCCGGCTGATCGGGGCGCTGGAGCGGGAGCCGGGGAGGAGCTGCCCGGTCTGCGGCGACGAGGATCTGGCCTGGCGGCACGGCATGAACCACGAACCGTCCAGCGGGCCGGTGTGCGTCGGGTGCGGGATCCTCGTCCCGCTGCCGGTGCTCACGCCGGAGGCCGTGGAGACGGCGCGGCGGGGACGACGGCAGCTGGCCGCCGTGTGACGACGGACCGGCCCCGGTGGCGCGCGGCGTGGAGGGCGCCCGCCACCGGGGCCGGTCCGTGATCCCGCGCGAGTCGCGGGCGGCCGGCCACCCGGACGGTCAGCCGCGCAGCGGACGGCCCTGCGCGTCGGTGTTGTCGCCGGCCAGCAGCAGGATGCCGTCGACCAGCGCCCAGATGCCGAGGCCGCCGCAGGTGAAGAGCTGCGCGACGGCGATGCCGACGTGGCCGGTGTAGAAACGGCCGACGCCGAAGCCGCCGAGGAAGAGCTGGAGCAGACCGGCGACCAGCTTCGACTTGTCCGAGTAGGGGCGCCCGTAGATGTCGTAGCCGTACGGCGCCTGGGGGTCGCCGGTCCAGGTGCCGGGCGGCACCTGGCCCTGGTAGCCGTACGGGCCGTAACCGGGGTACTGCCCACCGGGCGGGGGCGGGTAGCCGGGACCGGGACCCTGCGGGCCGGGCGGCGGCGGGTAGCTGTAGCCGGGCGCCTGCGCACCGGGCGGCGGCGGGTAGCCGTAGCCGGGCTCCGCACCGGGCGGCGGCGGGGGCGGATAGCCGTAGCCGGGCCCCTGCGGACCGGGCGGGGGCTGATGGCCCTTGGGTCCGTCCTGCGGGTATGGAGGCTGCTGGGGCTGGTCGGTCACGGGGTGGTGCTCCTGCGGGGAAGAGGGCCGCGGAAGGCCGCGGACAAAGGCAGTCAGGCGATCATCATCGTGCAGGAACAAACCGGCCCGGTACAGAGGGATCGGGAAATGGGAACCAGGGCTCCGCGCGGGCGTGCGGGCCCGCTCACCCCTTACCCGCCTCAGGGGCCAGCCGGGAGCCGGTCAGTCCGGCGCCGATGGTGTCGTCCGGGTTGGACAGGGCGCAGGTGCGCATCGACAGGCACCCGCAGCCGATGCAGTCGGTCAGATGGTCCCGCAGCCGCTCCAGGCGGCGGATGCGGTCGTCCAGCTCGGCGCGCCACAGCTCGGAGAGACGCGCCCAGTCCTCGGGGGTGGGCGTGCGGCCGTCGGGGAGTTCGGCCAGGGCGTCGCGGATGGCGGTCAGCGGCATCCCCACCCGCTGGGAGGCCCGCACGAAGGCGACGCGGCGCAGGGTGTCGCGGGTGTAGCGGCGCTGGTTCCCGGCGGTGCGGCGGCTGGTGATCAGCCCCTTGGACTCGTAGAAGTGCAGCGCCGAGATGGCCACGCCGCTGCGCGCCGCGAGCTGACCGACGGTGAGTTCCTGGACCTTGGCGGGGATCTGGGGCACGGGCCCGACCCTACCCAGCGCGCGCGGGACGCCGGCGTCCGGCATTGACAGGAGCGCGGACCGGAACCATGCTAAGCAGTCGCTTAGCATCAGCGCTCAGTTCACCGCAGACGCGAGAGGCCAGGGACAGCGACATGGCAGAGCCGAGGATCTTCACCTCCCCCGACGAGCTGAAGGCCGCCGTGGGCGAACAGCTCGGGCACACCGACTGGGTCGAGGTCGACCAGAAGCGGATCGACCTGTTCGCGGAGGCCACCGGTGACCACCAGTGGATCCACGTCGACCCGGCGAAGGCCGCCCGGGGCCCCTTCGGCACCACGATCGCGCACGGCTACCTGACCCTGTCGCTGCTGCCCCTCTTCGGCCCGCAACTGATCGCGGTCGAGGGCGTGAAGATGGGCGTGAACTACGGCACCAACAAGGTCCGCTTCCCCTCCCCCGTCCCGGTGGGCTCCCGGCTGCGCGCCACGGCGACGATCACGAACGTCGAGGACGTGCCCGGCGGCGTGCAGCTCTCGCTGGCCTTCACCGTCGAGCGCGAGGGCGGCGACAAGCCGGTCTGCGTCGCCGAGTCGGTGTCGCGCTACTACCTCTAGCCCCTCGGGCCCGCGCGGGCGGCTCAGCGCTTGGCGCCCACCATGTTGAGCACGAGGTCGGCGTAGAGCGCGCCGACCTCGTCGGGCGTCCAGCGGCCGTCCACCCGGAACCACCGGGCCACGTCGATGCACAGCGACATGATCGCCAGCGTGGCGCCCTGGACGTCCGGCACCTCGAACTCGCCGGCCGCGACGCCCTCCTGGATGATCCGCCGCACCTGCGCGTCCACCTGCTTGCGCAGCGCCACGATCTCGTCGCGCGAGTCCTCGCCGAGCGCCTCGAGCTCGTACTGCACCACCCGCGCGGTCGTGTGCTGGGCGGCGTGCCAGCGCACGAAGGAGCCGACCGCCTCGGCGAGCCGCTCGGCCGCCGAGCCCTCGCCGTCCGCGGCGGTGCGCAGGATGGCGAGGGCCTTCTCGTGACCGATCCGGCTGATCCGGGCGAGCAGCTCTTCCTTTGTCTTGTAGTGGATGTAGAGCGCGGCCGGGCTCATGCCCGCGCGGCCCGCGATGTCACGGGTCGTCGTGGCGTGGTAGCCCCGCTCGGCGAACGCGTCGACCGCGGCCACCAGCAGGCGCCGGGCGGCCTCGGGTGTGACCTCGGCCCAGGGCTGCTGCTCGCCGCCGCCGGACGTCGTCTCCTCCGCCGTACTCATCGCTCGCCTCGCCTCTCTCGCTCCCCGTCCCGATCACCCTGGACGAAGACCCTCCGGACCGCACGCCGTACGTGCGGGGCACCACCATACCGCCGGAGTCTGAGCGGGCGCTTAGACGAGTGGGCTCCGAGGCACGGCCGCGGGGCCGCCGGAGCGCGTGGAGGGCGTCAGAGCTTCTGGAAGGGGTCGTGCTCGGCGAGGAGCTTCTCCAGGCGGGCCTGGTCCACCCGGCTGACGATGGCGCCCGCCTCCTGGCGGTCGCGGATCACCTTGGCCAGCGTGAAGGCCGAGGTGACCAGATAGAGGACGGCCACCGCGAAGAAGCCGCGCACCCAGGCACTGGCCTCCATCTTCACGATGCCGATGCAGGTCGCGCTCAGCGCGACGAGGAACGATGCCACCGCCTGGCCGTAGAAGGCCACGGTGCTCTGCTGCTTGACGGGTGTCTCGGTCATGGGAGAAGCATCGGGCGGACGCGCCCTCCGGCACATCCGCCCGGGTACTCAGTCGCCGGTGGTCCGGCGTACTCACTCGGCGGTCAGAAGGCCGAGACCCCCGTCAGGTCGCGGCCGATCAGCAGCTTCTGGATCTGGCTGGTGCCCTCGTAGAGGGTCATCACCCGGGCGTCGCGCAGCAGTTTGCCGGCCGGGTACTCGTCGATGAAGCCGTACCCGCCGAAGACCTGGAGCGCGTTGTTGGCGCAGCGCACCGCCGCCTCGGAGGCGAACAGCTTGGCCTTGGACGCCTCGACGGTGAACGGCAGGCCGCGGTCGATCAGGTCGGCCACCCGCCACACCAGCAGCCGGGCGGCGTCCACGTCGAGCGCGATGTCGGCGAGCAGTTCCTGCACCAGCTGGTGGTGGGCGATGGTCTTCCCGAACTGCTCGCGCTGGCCCGCGTACTCCAGCGCGCAGTCCAGCGCGGCCTGGGCGATGCCGACGCAGCCGGCGGCGACCGACATCCGGCCCTTGGCCAGGGTGGACATCGCGACGGTGAAGCCCTTGCCCTCCGGGCCGAGCAGTGCGGAGGCGGGCACCCGCACGTCCTCCAGCACCAGTTCGGCGGTGGCCTGGCCGCGCAGGCCGAGCTTGCCGTGGATGGTGTTGCGGGTCAGGCCGGGGGTGGCGGTGGGCACCAGGAAGGCGGACACGCCCTTGTGGCCCGGCGCGTCGGTGGAGCGCGCGAAGACGATCGCCACGTCCGCCCAGGTGCCGTTGGTGATGAACATCTTGGTGCCGTTGATGACGTAGTCGTCGCCGTCGCGCACCGCGCGGGTGGTGAGGTTGCCGGCGTCGGAACCGGTGCCCGGCTCGGTGAGGCCGAAGCAGCCCAGCGCCTCGCCCGCGGTCAGCCGCGGCAGCCACTCGCGCTTCTGCTCCTCGGTGCCCCAGCTCTGGATGGTCTTGGTGACCAGGCCGAGCGAGACCGAGACGATGCCGCGCACCGAGGAGTCGCCGCGGCCCAGTTCCTCGGTGACCAGGCAGTAGGCCAGGTGGTCGCCCCCGGAGCCGCCGTACTCCTCGTCGATGGTCAGGCCCAGGAAGCCGACCTCGCCCAGCTTCTTCACGATCGAGCGGTCCACCTGCTCGGCGCGGTCCCAGGCGACCACGTGCGGGGCGATCTCCCGTGCCACGAAGTCCCGGGCGAGCTTCTGTACCGCCGCCTGCTCCTCGCTGAGCCCCAGATTCACGGTGCGCCACCCCACGGTCGAGTCGGTGTTCTGTCCCGCGTTAAATTAGCACTGCTAGTTTAATCGGTCGAGACTCTACGATGTGCGTCATGCCACGCCCCCGCACCCCGTTGCTGTCCACCGGCCGGATCGTCGAGACGGCCCTGGCCCTGGTCGACGCCGAGGGCCTGGCCGCCCTCTCCACGCGGCGGCTCGCGGCGGAGCTGGGGGTGAGCGGGCCCTCGCTGTACAACCACTTCCGCAGCCGGGACCAGATCCTGGAGGCGGCGGCGGACGCGGTGAGCGCGCAGGTCGACCTGTCGATGTTCGAGAACGGCACGCCGTGGCGGGAGGCGCTGCGGGAGTGGGCGGCCTCCTACCGGGCCGCGCTGCGCCGGCACCCCAACATCGTGCCGGTGCTGGCGCGGGGGCCGGGGCGCCGTCCGGCGGCGCTGCGGCTGGCGGACGCGGTGTACGGGGCGATGGTCGAGGCGGGCTGGCCGCCGGCCCACGCCACCTCGGTCGGCGCGCTGATGCGGTACTTCATCATGGGCTCCGCGCTGGGCTCGTTCGCGGGCGGCTTCGTCGGGGACGAGACGGCCTACGACCCGGCGGACTATCCGCACCTCGGCCAGGCGCACCTGCTGGCCGGGCGGCAGGAGGAGATCGACGAACGCGCCTTCGACACGGGGCTGCGGGCCCTGCTGGACGGGCTGGAGCGGCAGTACGAGGAACTGCGCGACACGCGATGAGCCGCGCGGGCCCGTGGAAGGGCGGACCCGGGCCCCCGTGACGGCGGGCCCGGGGGAGCTGCGGCCTAGAAGACGACCAGGGCGCGGCCGCCCTTGCCCGCGGTCATGTTGTCGAAGGCGGAGGGGATGTCCGCGAGGCCGATGCGGTCGGTGACCAGCATGCCGAGGTCCAGCCGCCCCGCGCGCACGTGCTCCGCGAGCACCGGAAGGTCCCGCGCCGGGTCGGAGTTGCCGTACACGCAGCCGGCCAGCGTGCGGCCCCAGTGGAAGATCTCCAGCGCGTTGAACGAGACCTGCTGGTCCTTGCCCCCGATGCCGACCACCGTCGTACGCCCGCCGCGGCGCGTGGACTCCCAGGCCGTGCGGATGGTGACCGCGCGCCCCACGCACTCCACCGCCACGTCGACGCCCTGCTTGCCGGTGAGGGCGCGGATCTCCCGCGCCGTCTGCTCCGAGGCGACGACGTAGTCCGTCGCGCCGGCCGCCCGCGCCAGTTCCTCCTTGGCCGGGGAGACGTCCACCGCGATCACCTTGGACGCCCCGGCGATGCGCGCCGCCTGGACCGTGGCGAGACCGACGCCGCCCACGCCGTAGACGGCGACCGTCTCGCCCTCCCGCACCCGCGCCGCGTGGTGCACGGCGCCGTAGCCGGTGAGGACGGCGCAGCCCAGCAGCGCCGCGTCGGTCAGCGGGATGCCCTCCGGCAGCGGCAGCACCGTGTTGGCGGCGACCACCGCCTCCTCGGCGAAGGCGGCCACGTTCAGCCCCGGGTACAGCTCCAGGCCGTCCGTGGCCCGGCGGGCGTAGGGGGCGGAGGCGCCGTCCAGCGAGCGGGCGCACAGCCAGACCTCGCCCAGGGCGCAGGACGGGCAGCTGCCGCAGGACGGCGACCAGTTGAGCACCACCTGGTCGCCCACCGCCACGTGGGTGACGCCCTCCCCCACCTCCGTCACCGTTCCCGCGCCCTCGTGCCCGAGGACGGCGGGCAGCGGCACCCGCATGGTGCCGTTGGCGATGGAGAGGTCGGAGTGGCACACCCCGGCCGCGGCGAGCCGGATCCGGACCCGGCCGGGGCCGGTCTCCGGCAGTTCGATCTCGGTGACTTCCAGCGGGGCGCCGATCGCGGGCGCCACGGCGGCGAGAACCATGGGATGAACGCTCCTAGACGTGAGGGACTCGGACGTGCGGGACGGGGACGCGGGACCGCGGGACCCCCAGGCGGGGGAGGCGGAGCCACGGGACCCGGAACGGGAGGGCGTCGGAACCGGAGGGCGTCAGAACTGGAGGGACTTGGTCTGGAGGAATTCCGCGAGCCCGTGCGCGCCGAGCTCCCGGCCCACGCCGGAGTGCTTGTAGCCGCCGAAGGGGGCGAGCGGGTTGAAGCGCCCGCCGTTGATGTCGACCTGACCGGTGTCCAGGCGGCGCGCGAAGGCGGCGGCCTCGGCCTCGTCGGCGGCCCAGACCGCTCCGGCCAGCCCGTAGACGGTGCCGTTGGCGATGCGCACGGCGTCGTCCTCGTCCCGGTACTTCAGGACGGACAGCACCGGGCCGAAGATCTCCTCCTGGGCGATCGTCATCTCGCAGGTGACGTCGGCGAAGACGGTGGGGGCGACGCGGAAGCCCTTGTCCGCGGGCGCCTCGGGGCCGCCGGCCACCAGGCGGGCGCCTTCGGCGACGCCCTTCTCGATGTAGCCGCGCACCCGCGCCTGCTGCTTGGCGTTGACCAGCGGCCCGATGCGGTCGCCGTACTTGGCGGCGGCCTGGGCGGCGAGCTCCACGGCCTCCTCGTAGCGGTCCTCGTGGACCAGCATGCGGGTCCAGGCGCTGCAGGTCTGGCCGGAGTTGGCCATCACGTTGGCGACGCCGACGGCCACCGCCCTGCCGAGGTCGGCGCTCGGCAGGATCACGTTGGCGGACTTGCCGCCGAGCTCGAGGGCGACCTTCTTCAGCCCGGCCCCGGCGGTCGCGGCGATGGAGCGGCCGACGGCGGTGGAGCCGGTGAAGGACACCATGTCGACGGCGTCGTGCTCGGCGAGCGCCTGTCCGGCGACCGGGCCGAGGCCGGTGACCAGGTTGAAGACGCCGGCCGGCACCCCGGCCTCGTGAACCGCCTCGGCGAACAGCTGGGCGGTCAGCGGGGTGTCCTCGGCCGGCTTGAGGACGACCGTGCAGCCGGCGGCCAGCGCGGGGGCGACCTTCGCGACGACCTGGTGCAGCGGGTAGTTCCAGGGGGTGATCGCGGCGACCACGCCGATCGGCTCCTGGTACACGGTGGAGTTGCCGACCTTCTCCTCGAACGGGAAGGACGCGGCCAGCTCGGCGTAGGAGCCGCAGACCGCGATCGGCGAGGCCGCGTGCACCTTCTGCGAGAACGGCAGCGGGGAGCCCAGTTCGGCGGTGACCGTCTCGGCGATCTCGTCCTTGCGGGCCGCCAGCACGTCCCGCAGGGCGGCCAGCCGGGCGGCGCGCTCGGCGGGCGGGGTGGCCGCCCAGCCCGGCAGCGCGGCGCGGGCGGCCCGTACCGCGGCGTCCACGTCCTCGGCCGATCCGGCGGGCACCTGGGCGATGACCTGCTCGTCGGCGGGGTTCAGGACGGCGATGGTGTCCGGCCCGACGGCCGCCCGCCACGCTCCGTCGATGTACATGCCGTCGTGTGCGTTCATCAGTGCGTCCTCCGGGCGGGATGGGGTTCCCCGGACCGACGGCGGTTCCCCCGCCCGGTCGAGGCCGGGAGCGGGAGGGAGGAGCCGGGAGCCGGGGGCGTCGTCCGCCGCTCAAGTTAGCGAGCGCTTGCTTTGACGGCCAGAGCGGGCGGGGCCGGTCTGGGAGGAGAGACAAGGTTCACACGGCGATCGGCGGCGTCCGCACAGCGTCCGGACACAGCACGAGGCCGGCCCTCCGCTGCGAGCCGTGGGGACGGCGGGAGTGTCTGCGCGCAGCGGAGAACCGGCGGTGTGGAGCGGTGGCGGTCAGCGACCCCCGAAGAGCGAGCGGGTGAGCCGGCGCAGCGGCGCGAAGAGCGACACGCGCTGGACGCGGTGCACCCTGCTCCGCTCACGCGGCACGTCACGTGCCGTGAGCTCACGCATCAGCGTGGTGGCCTCCAACGTCTCGCGCTGCGGTACGGCAGGACCCGACAGCACTGAGAGATGGCGGTCGAGGCGCGAACTGGTCGCGCTGCTTCCGCAGGTGATCGCAGGGACGCGCGCCCTGCTACGCATCGTTATCTGATCCATGACACTCCCCACCCGTACGAGTCCACCCGGCCCGGGCAGGGCAACCTTATCGTCCTTGGTGGGGGATGGCGCATCTCGATCACAGAATTCACCTTTTCCGCAAGACGGTTGACAACTCCTCACCCGATGCATGAAGTTTCAGGGCGAGTTGGACAACCGGCACAGCAGCCGTCCGGTCCTCGGCACCAGGATCGCAGGTCACCGCGGGTGACGCCCGTCGCGCATCGCCGACGCCGTCGGCGGGCAGAACACCGGGGAGGTTACGCCCCGGCAGACCCCGTACCCCGGGAAAACGTTCCGAAAAGCGTTCCCGTGGTGAACCGGCGCACCGGCCCTCACCGGTCCCGGAGAAAGAGGTGACCCTTGACCGAGGAACCGGACGCGGACCGCCTCGTCTCCGGCCGCTACCGCCTGTTGTCCACCCTCGGCAGCGGCGGCATGGGCACGGTGTGGCGGGCCCAGGACGAGGTCCTGCGCCGCGAGGTCGCCGTCAAGGAGGTCCGCGCCCCGGCCGGACTGCCGGACGACGAGGTGAACCGTCTGTACGCCCGCCTGGAGCGCGAGGCCTGGGCCGCGGCCCGCGTCTCGCACCGGTCGGTGGTCACCGTGTACGACGTGGTCACCGACGGCGGTCGCCCCTGGATCGTGATGGAGCTGGTCCGCGGCCTGTCCCTGTCCGACGTGCTGGAGGCCGAGGGCGCCCTGACGCCGGCCCGGGCGGCGGCGATCGGGGCGGACGTGCTGGCCGCGCTGCGCGCCGCGCACGAGGTGGGGGTGCTCCACCGGGACGTGAAACCGGCCAATGTGCTCATCGGGAACGACGGCCGGGTGGTCCTCACCGACTTCGGCATCGCCACGCTGGCCGGCGACACGGCGCTGACCCGGACGGGCGAGGTGATCGGCTCGCCCGAGTATCTCGCCCCGGAGCGTGCCCTCGGGCGTCCTTCGGGTCCCGAGGCCGACCTGTGGTCGCTGGGCGTGCTGCTCTACGCGGCGGTGGAGGGCAGCTCCCCCTTCCGTCAGGACACCCCGCTGACCACGCTGCGCGCGGTGGTCGACGAGCCGCCGGCCCCGCCGCGCTGGGCGGGGCCGCTCGCCGTGGTGATCGACGGGCTGCTGCGCAAGGACCCGGCGGAGCGGACCTCGGCGGCGGAGGCCGAGCGGCAGCTGCGCCTGGTGGCCGCCGGCGGGACCCCCGAGCCGTCGGCCGCCGCGGGCGTCGCCACCGGCCCGACCGCTCCCCTGCCGCCCGGCGGCGGCCCGGGGTACGGGACGTCCGCGCAACGGGCGGCCGTCCCGCCTCCTCCTCCCCCGCGGCGCTTCGACGACGAACGGCGTCCGGACGACCGGGACGGGGGCGACCGGGCGAGGACCGCGCTGGTGATCGGCATCCTGGTCCTGGCCCTGCTGGTGGCCGGGCTGGCCTGGCGGCTGGCGAACCCGGACGACAAGGACGAGGGCAAGGACTCCACCGCCACCTCCGACACCGGTACCCCCGACGACGAGCCCACCCGGGAGCGGAGCAGGACGCCGAGCCCGTCCGCCACCGCGACCTCCGCGAGCCCCAGTCCGTCGAAGTCGCCGGAGCCGGCCCAGACGGTGGAGGTCTCCGTCACCGGCTCGCACACCGACCGCACCGGCCCCTGCCCGGCTCCGGAGGCCGAACGGCCCTCCCTCACCGCCTCGTTCACCCTGGGACGCCCGCCCGCCGAGGTCCGCTACCGCTGGGTGACCGACCTGGCCGACGGTGTGGTCGACGAGAGCTGGCGGACGCTCTCCTTCGCCAAGGGCACGACGACCCACGAGGTGTCCGTCCCCCTGTCGCTGGACGGGGTGGAAGGCGCCGTGGAGGGCTCCGTCCACGTCGAGGTCGACAGGCCGGTGGAGGCCGCGTCCGAGCCCGTGTCCGTCGCCCTCGTGTGCGAGGCGCCGGAGGAGCCGGAGCCCGACCCGTCCGCCGAGGACGAGGACTGAGCGGCACCCGCGTCCGAGGAGCCCTCGGAGCGGGAGCCCTCGGCCCCGACAGCACGACGTCCCCCGCTGCCTGGTCAGGGCACGGGGGACGCGGCGTTCCGGCCCGAGGACCGGGCGAGGGTCAGTCGTTGGCGTTCAGCACCGGCAGGTAGCCGCCCGACTGGCCGGCGGCCTTCGGGTGGTAGGACTCGCCGATGGAGATGTTCACGCTGTGCAGCCAGGAGTTGCCGGAGCAGATCTCGTGCCCGGTGAACGGGGGCCGGACGTCGCCGAAGCGGAACCCGTAGGCCGCCGCACGCTGCGAGGTGACCGAGTTCAGCAGGTCGGCCGCCGCGTTGATCGCGCTGCGCTTGGTGTCGGAGAGACCGGCGCAGACCGCCTCCACGTCGTAGAACTTGGGGTAGCCGATCACCACGACACGGGCGTTGGGCGCGCGGTTCTTGATGTCGGTGTACAGGGCGTTGAGGTTCCCCGGCAGCGTGGAGCTGATGTAGCTGCGCGCGGTGTTGATCCGGTTGAGGCACGTCGTGTCGGTGCTGAGGACGCAGGTCTGCATGACGTCCGCGAAGCCCGCGTCGTTGCCGCCCGCGGTCACCGAGACCAGCTGGGTGTTGGCGTTGAGCGGAGCCATCTGGGTGCTGCGGACCGAGCCCGTGGTCGCCCCCGAGCAGGCCATGAAGGAGAAGGAGGACGGCGCGTTCGCGTTGGCCCACAGCTGCGGGTAGGCGAGCGAACTGCGCTTGCAGTCCCCGCTGGAGGAGATGTAGCTGCCGGCGCCGACTCCCGAGGAGTAGGAGTCGCCGAGCGCGACGTAGGAGCTCGCGGCGGCCTGCGCCTGGGTCGCGCCGGTGAAGGCGAGGGTCAGCGCGAGCAGGAACGAGCTCACGAGGGACGACGTACGGACACGTCTCATGGTGGGGGCCTCCATGGTCGGCGGGTTTGACGGAGGAACTGTGACAGCTACGCGCGTTGACTGGAAGTGCTCATGCCAAAAAATCCATGCAGCGGAGCCGCTTTTTTTTCGCGCCTCGGAGCGACGGGTCCCGGCCACGGTGAGCAATTCGAGCCAATCTCCCGCGAAGCGACGGGACGCGCCCGCGGCAGGACGAGAAGGACACGCCCCCCGCACCCTCGTCGGGTGCGGGGGGCGCCGCGCGCGGGGAGGGCGGGTCAGTCGTTGGCGTTCAGAGCAGGGAGGTAGCCGCCCGACTGGCCGGCGGCCTTGGGGTGGTAGGACTCGCCGATGTTGGTCCAGTTCACGCTGTGCAGCCAGGCGCTGCCGGAGCAGAGCTCGTGTCCGGCGAAGGTGGGGCGCACGTCGCCGAACGCGAAGCCGTAGGCCGCCGCACGCTGCGACATGACCGAGTTCAGCAGGTCCGACGCGGCGTTGATCGCGGTCCGCTTGGTGTCGGAGAGCCCGACGCAGATGGCCTGCACGTTGTAGAACTTCGGGTAGCCCAGCACGACGACACGGGCGTTGGGCGCGCGGTTCCTGATGTCCGTGTACAGGGCGTTGAGGTTCCCCGGCAGCGTCGAGGAGATGTACGACCGGGCCGTGTTGATCCGGTTGAGGCACGTCGTGTCGCTGCTGATCACACAGGTCGTCATGACGTCCGCGAAGCCGGCGTCGTTCCCGCCCGCCGTCACCGAGACCAGCGCGGTGGAGGCGTTGAGCGGCCCCATCTGGCCGCTGCGGATCGAGCTGGTGGTGGCGCCGCCGCAGGCCACGAAGGCGAACGACGAGGGCGAGTTGGCGTTGGCCCACAACTGCGGGTACGCGTTCGTGCTGCGCTTGCAGCTGCCGCTCTCGGCGGTGTAGCTGCCGGCCCCGACGCCGGAGGAGTACGAGTCGCCGAGGGCGACGTACGCGCCGGCCGCCTGGGCGGAGGCCTGTGCCGCGGCCGCCCCGGTGAAGGCGAGCCCTACGGACAGAAGGAACGAGCTCACGACGGCGGACGTACGGAAACGTCTCATGGTGGAGCCTCCCTGTTCTGCAGTTGTTTCTGCACCAACTGTGGTACCAGCTACACGCGTTGACAGGAAGTGTTCATGTCAACAAATCAATGGAGCGGGACGCTTCCCGGTCATGATGGCCTACGCAATACCTGATGAACCAGCAATTAACGCGTGTCACACGCGAATTCGGCATCTTGACGGCATACCGCCATTGCGTCAGATTGACCCCGACCGCCATCTCTTGGGTCGGTAAGCGGATGGAACGCCTCAACCCGGCAAAACGTCCGATCACCTTTCAGGTATTGCGATTACCGACCAATTGCCAATATCGTCATACATCTCTTACGCACCGGTCCGTCGTCCTGCGGTTCAGGGGAGGGCTCGGAACCAGGACGGACCGGGGCGGACGCGCGGTAGGGGGGTGCTCGATGACGCGACCGGTCGTCGGGTCGTGCCGCGCGCCCGGGTTCCGGCCCACGGACCCCGGACAGTTCCACCGGCTCACCCGGCGCGCGCGGAGATCCCTTCCTGCGTGCCGTGGGTGAGAACCCCCCTTTCGCACCGGACTCACAGCGGCCGCCCGGGGGTGGGCGGTCCGCCGGACGAGAGGGACCACAGACATGAGCGCAGTGCTGCCCCCGGTCACGCCGGGGCCCGACCTCTGCCCGGCCGCCGAGCGGTACCGGCCCATCACCACCCACCTGGCCATCGCTCCACCGGTCAGCGTGGTGATCCCCGCCATGAACGAGGCGGAGAACCTTCCGTACGTCTTCAAGACCCTGCCGGACTGGATCCACGAGGTGGTCCTGGTCGACGGCGACTCCACCGACGACACCGTGGCGGTGGCCCGCGAACTGCGGCCGGACGTCAAGGTGGTGCGGCAGACCGGCAAGGGCAAGGGGGACGCACTGATCGCCGGCTTCGCGGCCTGCACCGGCGACATCGTCGTCATGGTCGACGCCGACGGTTCGGCCGACGGCAACGAGATCGTCAGCTACGTCTCGGCCCTGGTCTCCGGGGCCGACTTCGCCAAAGGATCGCGGTTCGCCAACGGCGGCGGCACCGACGACATGACCTTCGTCCGCAAGCTGGGCAACCGCCTGCTGTGCGCCGCCGTCAACCGGAAGTTCGGCGCCCGCTACACCGACCTCTGCTACGGCTACAACGCCTTCTGGCGTCACTGCCTGGACAGGATCGACCTGGACTGCACCGGGTTCGAGGTGGAGACGCTGATGAACATCCGCGTCGTCACGGCCGGGCTCAAGGTGCAGGAGATCCCCAGTCACGAGTACCTGCGCATCCACGGCGTCAGCAACCTGCGGGCGGTCCGCGACGGCCTGCGGGTGCTGCGGGTGATCCTCGCCGAGCGCTCCAACCGTCGGGCGCTGCGCGGCCGTCCGCGCAGGTCGCCGTGGACGGCCGTGACCTCCGGCGAGGTGTCGTGACGGGGCCCGCCGCGCACGACCGGAGCGGACTGCCGGCCGGCCCGGCGGTACCGGAGATCTCGGTGGTGGTCTGCGTCTACACCGAGGACCGCTGGACGGACATCCTCGCGGCGGTGGCCTCGGTGCGGGCGCAGTCCCGGCCCGCGCTGGAGACCCTGCTGGTCGTGGACCACAACCCGGTACTGCGGGAGCGGCTGGAGCGGGAGTACGGAGGCGCGCCCTCGGTGCGGGTGCTCGCCAACGCCGGCCCGCGCGGCCTGTCGGCCGGGCGCAACACCGGGATCGCCCACGCCCGGGGCGAGGTCGTCGCCTTCCTCGACGACGACGCGGTGGCCGAGCGGGAGTGGCTGCGGCACTTCGCGGAGGCGTACGACGATCCGCGGGTGATGGCGGTGGGCGGGCGCACCGAGCCCGTCTGGGCGTCCGGCCGCCGGCCCGCCTGGTTCCCCGAGGAGTTCGACTGGGTGGTGGGCTGCACCTACCGCGGCCTGCCGCCCGGGCGGGTGCGGGTGCGCAACGTGCTGGGCGGCAACGCCTCGTTCCGGCGCACCGCCTTCGAGGCCGCGGGCGGCTTCGCCACCGGCATCGGACGGGACGGCGACCGGCGGCCGCTGGGCTGCGAGGAGACCGAGCTGTGCATCCGCCTCGGCCGGGCGCTGCCGGGGGCGGTGCTGATGGTCGACGACCGCGCCGTGATCCACCACCGGGTGCCCGCGGCCAGGGAGCGGTTCGGGTACTTCCGCACCCGGACCTACGCCGAGGGGCTGTCCAAGGCGCTGGTCGCCCGGAGCGTGGGGGCGGACAAGGGGCTGGAGTCGGAGCGCCGGTACGTCGCCCGGGTGCTGCCCGCGGGGGTGCTCCGCGGCCTCGGGGACGCGGTGCGCGGCCGGTCCGGCGGGGCGGGGCGGGCCGGCGCGATCGTGGCCGGCGTCCTGGTCACCGCGGCCGGCTACCTGGTCGGCACGGCGCGGACCCGGCGGGACGGCGGGAACGTGGTGGTCCCTCCCTCCCCCACGGCGGCGGGGAGGGCGCCCGGCCATGCCTGAGCACGAGGTGCGCGCGGACCTCGCCGTCCCGGTGCTGATGTACCACGCGGTCGCCCAGGACCCGGTCCCGGCGACGCGAGGGCTGTCGGTCACCCCGGCGGCGTTCGCGGGTCAGCTGGAGGTGATCGCGGCGGAGGGTTTCACCCCGGTGGACACCGCCGCCCTGGCCGCGGCCTGGCGCCGGGGGGCACCGCTCCCGCGGCGGCCGGTGCTGATCACCTTCGACGACGGCTACGAGGGCGTGCACCGTCACGCGCTGCCGGAGCTGGCCCGGCACGGCTTCCCGGCCACCGTCTTCGTCACCACCGGCTGGCTGCGCGGGGCGTACGACACCGGGGGCGCCCCCGACGCCATGCTGGACTGGGAGCAGGTCCGCGAACTCGCCGCCCACGGGGTGGAGATCGGGGGGCACAGCCACACCCATCCCCCGCTCGACCTGGTCGGCGAGGGGGCGCTGCGCCGTGAGCTGGGGCTGTGCCGGCAGATCGTCGCGGCCGAACTGGGCGTCCCGCCCGCCTCGTTCGCCCACCCCTTCGGGCACTCCACCCGCCGGGTCCGGCAGGCGGTGCGGGACGCCGGCTTCGCCCAGGCCCTCGCCGTCGGCAACGGCCTGGCCCGGCGCCGGCAGGGCCCCTACGCCCTGCGCCGGGTGACGGTGCGGCGGCGGACCGGGGCCGAGGAGTTCCTCCGGCTGCTGCACGGGCGCGAGCTGGCCCGGAACTTCGCCGTGGACCGCTGTCTCACCCGGGGGTACGCGGCGGTGCGCGCGGCACGGCGGCTCGTGCCGCGCGCGGGCTGACGGGGAGGTGCGCGGGGCGCCCGGTGTGCGTCCCGCGCACCACCCCGCGGGGGGGGAGCAGTTGCGGATCGGGCCCGCGAAAAACGAAATGGCCTGCGCGCAGACCCGCTACCACCGATCATGATCCC